>DUVD01000005.1 GCA_012841225.1 Fibrobacter sp. | reverse complement strand
TGAGCCTTAAGAAGCAAGTGGCTATACTTAGACATTAAACGATCTATGGTTGGTTTTTTTGCGGCGGCAATGGCGTTTCCAACATCACTCGGATTAAAGCCAAACCCATCCATGACGATGGAAACGATAGGGCCATTTATTTTTTCGAAAACCGAAGATTTTTTTAACATTGAGGGACTCCAAAAATAGAGGTAATATTCAAATAAAATGTATAAAAAAAGAGCCTCCCACAAGGGAAGCTCTAAAATTTAAGTTTCGTTTAGCTTATTTCTTTTTATAAACGGTAAATTTAATGCTTGTTCCGTTAGTTCCAGTCTCATCACGGCCAACCATAAAGACAAAAAATCCATCTTTTGTTTCTGGGTTGTACGAAGAGGTCTGAACAGCGTAGTACAAGCCATAAGCGAGTTCTTCTACCATACTCATAGAAGGATTGAGATAAGAGAAATCCTTTGTATAAATAGGAGGAGGTGGAGCTTCACCACTAGAACTATTGAGTTCCTCAGCAAATTTAGTGTCATTACCCCCAGCTAAAACAGGGTAATTATCTAAACCTGCACTGCGAGCGCTTTTCATAACGCCAACACCGTTTTCCCAAACGAGAACTGCATCGATAGTGGCCTTATTAGCACTAAGCTGGGACGCTGGAAAAAGAGTCCCTGTTTCGAAGTCGATAGCCACATTACCGCTTACTTTTGAGGTTCCTAAAGTGATTTCATAAGAGTCCATTTCGATTAAAATTTCTTGAGAAGAGCTGCTTGAAACCGGTTCTGGGCAATAGACAGCGGCAGGTTTAGAAAACGCAGCCGTTTCCTTTGAAATATAAGTGTTTTTACCATCATCAGATTTCGAATAAACAATGACTTCGACAACAAAATCACCACAGGTTTCAAATGAATTTAGGTCGATATAAGCTCCTATTTCATTCAAGTTGATGACCCTTTCTGTAGGGTAAGTCGGAGGCAATTGGATTATTACTTTAGCCCCAACGTCGCCCAAGGAGTTCTCTTGAACAAGACCTACATTAAGTACAATGTTGTCGATTTTAACCGAATCCACATTTTGAACTGTAGTATCGGTGTAGTCGATCATAATGTTACCCACCAAATTAAAGCGATCAGCGCCCACTTGAGTCACACCAAATTCATTGATTTTAACTGGTGATGTTTTGGTTGGTGCCACAGAAGAGAGAGGGGGGGCAATGGATGATGAAGAATTGTTTTCATCAGGGTCTGCGGGAGTAGTAGAACTACAACCGATAAGTGTTAACGAAACAAAGCTCATTAACGTAGCAATCTTTAAAAAAATAGAGAAACGGAAGTTCATATATAACCTCTTAGATTTATTACTATTAAAATAAGTAAAAACGGCTAAAAAAGCCAACATTTTTTAAGAAGAGCCCTTTTGCCTTATTATATCGCGTAATCGAGCGGCTTCTTCAAAGTCGAGCAAGGCAGCGGCAGCCTTCATTTGAGCTTCTAATTCCTCAACAGTGGCCATTTCCTCGATAGAGGAATCTGAAATACCTGGTGAATCCTCTGTTCTGCCCCATAGTGCCGCTAAAGGGTCCTCTATTTTCAACTGGTCTTCCAACCGGCGAGTAACCGATTGAGGAGTAATTCCATGAATGGCGTTGAATTCCTCTTGAGCACCACGACGGCGTTCCGTCTCTGCGATAGCTTTTTTGAGACTATCAGTCATGACATCAGCAAAAAGAAGGACCGTGCCATTCAAGTGACGACTCGCCCGCCCCATCGTTTGAATAAGGCTGCGGAAATTACGCAAAAAGCCCTCTTTATCGGCATCTAAAATAGCCACTAAAGAAACTTCGGGTAAATCAAGCCCTTCTCTAAGCAAATTGATGCCAACTAAAATATCAAAAGCACCTTGACGAAGACCCCGAATAATTTCGGCGCGTTCCAAAGTTTTAATTTCACTATGCAAGTAACGAGCTCGCATTCCATTTTCTGTAAAATAATCGGTTAAGTCTTGAGACATTTTTTTGGTTAGGGTCGTCACCAAAACACGCTCGTCTCTCGCTGTCACCTGAGAGATGCGGTCCATGAGCACATCCATTTGACCTTTTACTGGAAAAACTTCTATCTGAGGATCTAACAAACCTGTGGGCCTGTTGATTTGCTCTACCACAACGCTTTCTGTTTTTTGCAACTCATAATCGCCCGGAGTGGCACTTACAAAAAGAACAGAAGGTGGGTATATATACTCAAATTCGCTAAAATTCATAGGTCGATTATCAATAGCACATGGCAAACGAAACCCATATTCTACAAGCGTTGTTTTTCGAGATTTATCGCCCTCAAACATGCCCCTAACTTGAGGAAGACTTACATGCGACTCATCGATCATCATCATCCAATCTTCACCAAAGTAATCGATTAGGGTAAATGGACGCGTGCCAGGAGCGCGCTCTTCTATAATTCGAGAGTAGTTTTCTATACCAGAGCAAACTCCCGTTTCTCGAATCATTTCCATGTCGTAACGAGTACGGCTAGCAAGTCGAGCTGCTTCTAAAACTTTACCTTCACGATCTAAAACCTCAAGTCTTTCAGTAAGCTCTTTTTCTATATTTTGAACCATG
>DUVD01000088.1 GCA_012841225.1 Fibrobacter sp. | reverse complement strand
TCAGCAATTTCTAAACGCAATTGACCCATGGCAGTGGCTGCTGTTTTTTCGGGACCCGCAATAAAGAACATCATGTCGCCAGACACAGCACCGACGGCATCGCGAAGTGCATTTAATTGTTCGACGGTAAAGAACTTGCTGACCTGCGTTTCGACTTCATCGTTTTCTTTGACGCGCATCCAAACAAGGCCTTTTGCACCGTAACGCCCGACGTGGGTGGTTAAGTCATCGATTTGTTTTCTTGTAAAATCGACGCAGCCTTTGGCAGCAATCCCTCTAATTTTACCACCTGCTTTCATCACCGCATTAAAAACACCAAAACCGGTGTTTCCTGCTAGCTCAGTAACGTCTTTGATTTCTAAATCAAAGCGAAGGTCTGGCTTATCGGATCCATATTTAAGCATAGCTTCGGCATAAGTCATACGTCGAATTTTTGTTGGTGGGGTAAAATTCCACGTTTTTCCAATTACTTCTGTAACAAAGCGGTCAAACAAGTTCATCACATCGTCTTGATCTACAAAAGACATTTCGGCATCGATTTGAGTAAACTCAGGCTGGCGGTCGGCCCTAAGGTCTTCATCACGGAAGCATTTAGCTATTTGATAGTAGCGATCCATACCGGCAATCATCAAAAGTTGCTTGTACTGTTGTGGACTTTGTGGCAGGGCGTAAAATCTACCAGGACTGACTCGTGAAGGCACTAGGTAGTCTCGTGCTCCTTCTGGAGTGCTTTTACAAAGGACTGGTGTTTCAATGTCTTCAAATTCATTGGCGTGAAAAAAGTCGTGCACTTCTTTTAAAAAACGACTTTTCAAAATAAGATTCTTTTGAATCCATGGGCGTCTTAAGTCTAAATAACGATAGCGCAGGCGAAGATCGTCATTTTCTCGTGACTCGCCTTTGGGATCGTTAATGGCAAGAGGTGATGTTTCTGCTGCATTTAAAATTTCAATCTTGTCGATTTTAACATCGATTTGCCCTGTGCTTAGCTTGTCATTTTGCATGCCTTCTGGGCGCTGGTGAACGACTCCTGTAACAGCGATGACGTATTCGTTTCTTAATTGGTCGGCAATTTGATGGACATCTGCATTTCTTTCAGGATCAAAAACAACCTGGGTTTTTCCGTATTTATCGCGCAAATCGACGAAGATAACGCCGCCTAAGTCGCGACGGCGATCTACCCAGCCTGCAAGAGAGACCGTTTTACCGACATCTTCTAGGCGCAAGGCACCGCAATTATGAGTCCGTTTCATACAATAAAAGTCCTTAAAAGAGGAAAAAATTTGGAACAAATATACAATAAAGTGAAATATAATTTTTGATTTTTTTTAATCAGAGCTCCTTTGAGCGCATAATTGCTAAAGAAGTACAAGAATTGCTGTTCAATGAACAACCTTTCAAAAAAACAAGCATTTATTACTTTTAATCAGAGTACATTTTCTATTCTTGAATCAAAATAAATAGACCTCTTCAGGAGACATCTTGAAAATAAAAGACGCCGTACCTTATTTTATCTCCGTATTTGCCATTTCGTTTATTCAAATGGGTTCATTTATCTTTTTTCAGAGATGGCTTTCTTTTTCGTACACTGGTGTGCCATTTCTATGGCGTAGTGCTTTGTTGCAATTGCTTTTGCTCCTGCCATATATATTTATGCTAACTCCCGCGAGTTACTTCTCTAACCGATATCCTAAAAATAGGGTAATGGCTTGGAGCGCTCTTTTAATTACAATCGTTTTGTTATTGATCGCTGTCTTTTTCACTTTGGGCTTTGGCTGGGTATCTTATGGTTTAATTTTATTGCTTTCTATGTTTTCTGCTATTGAAAGTCCTGCTAAGCTCGGTATTCAAAAAGAACTTTTTGGTGCCCGTCGCTTGACTTTATCCAATGCTTATGAATCATCTTTTGCCATTTTAGGCGTTGTAGCGGTTTCTTTTTTCACCATAGGTTTTTCTCCTGAAGAGACCTCTTTCTTTAAATTTGAACTCCTGCCTTGGCTTTTTGTGGCGGTAGGGGGAGTGGCGACGATTTCTGCTTTTAGGATTCCTGCCGTAGAAGGAGGTTCAGAATCCATGAAGATGCGGTCGCCTAAGCGAACCATTTCATCGACATGGTCTAATCCTCTCTTAAGGCTTTGCATTATTGGGCTCGCCTTTTTCTGGGGCATTGCTCAGATATTCATTTTATTATCTCAAGATATTTCTGGAATGCACGTGGTTAGCGTTTTGCGCAATTCGCTCATTTTCTCTGCTGTAGGTTTGGTATTAGGTTTTTTTGCTGCGGCTCGTGCCTCTAGGAACTTTATAGAGACTGGGCTTATACCCATAGCGGCTTTAGGCGCTGCATTGATGATGTTTTTCTCGGCTTTCACCTCTAATGAAATCGTTTTAGCTCTTATTTATGGTGTAATTGGTTTTTGTGCAGGTCTCTTTTTTACTCTCGTTAAAGCCCTTTTACAGCACAATACCAAGCCCGATACGGCAGGTCGAATTATCTCTGTCGCCAATATGATGCAAATGCTCTTTTTGTTTGCTTTTCTTGCCATTCAGCTACTCGCGATGGCATTCACTTCTGTATCTATAGACGTCTTTTTTATTCCACTGGCGATTATCGCCTTTATCGGTTTTAGTTTTTCTTTAATTAAAACTCCACAAACACTTTTAAGAGCGTTTTTAAGGTTGTTCTTCTTTTATCGCTATCGCTTAAAACCAATTGGCATTAAAAACATTCCAGAATCGGGCCCTGTTTTGCTAATTGGTTCTCATTATAGTTTTGTCGATTGGGCTGTGCTTCAAATGGCGTGCCCTCGACCTATTTTGATCGCCAGCAATTATAATCGTTATGAGCGTTGGTACTTCCGTTGGATAAAAAAACAACTGGGGATGATTTTTATAAATCGGCGTCACCCAGAACCAGCTATTGAAGAGATTAAACAGGCTCTTTTAGAAAGTAAAGTGGTAGTAATTTTTCCAGAAGGGGAAGTCTCTAAATCACCTTTTATTAGTCGATTCTCCATTGATTATTCGCCAGCACTTAATACGACTAATGCTCCAATTGTCCCTTTTTACATCCATGGAGTATGGGGGGGACCCTATAGTTATGCTTCTGAAAGCATTGCTTTTCCTCATCGTAAGTCGCGTATTGTATCGGTTGGGTTTGCTCCTCCACTTCCTCCACAAAGCTCTGAAGACCAAATTCGCGAGTCTTTAAGGGATTTGTCGGTTGATGTTTGGGACAACACCATACGGCATTACAAACAGATTGTGCCGCTTTGGCTTCGCGCCATGAAATCTCGAGTTCGGTTTAAAGTCTCTATATTCAACATCAATGGTAATCATGTTTCTGGCTATGAATTTGTTCGAATGGTTTTAGCATTAAATCGCAAAGTAAAAAAGGAAACTCTTTTACAGAAGCACGTCGGTTTTATGTTTCCTCCTAGCCCAGAAGGCTTTGTCACCTTTTTAGGCATTCTTTCTTATGCTAAAACGAGCGTGAATCTAAATTACACTGCGGCTCCCGACACTATTTTTGCTTGTATTGATAAAACAGAAGTCGAGACGATTTTTACTACAAAAGCATTTTTTGAAAAAATGTGCCAGAAAGACACCCGATTCAAAGACTTGGAATCACTTTGCCATCTCATTTTTGTTGATGAGTTTTTAGCTTCTTCCTCCATTTTTTCTTGGGTCCATTACCAACTAATCGCTATTTTTGTCCCTGCTCGCCTAATTGAGCTTTCTTATTTTAAAAAATCAAAATTAGGAGACACGGCGTCTATTTTATTTAGCTCAGGTTCTGAGGGCGTTCCTAAAGGGATTATGCTTACTCATAAAAACTTCATCAGTAACATACTCCAGACGGACGCCGTTGTACGCGTTCGATCAAATGATGTAATGCTTTCTGAGCTTCCTATGTTTCACTCTTTTGGATTAACGGCGAATATCTTACTCAGTTTAGTTAATGGTGTCCCAACGGTCCCTTGTCCAGATCCAACGGATATTAAAACAATGGCCCGAGTCTGCGCCGAATTTAAAGCGACGCTTTTAATGGGAACTCCTTCGTTTTTGCGCGCATTTACAGTAAATCGTTGGGTTCACCCCATGTGTTTAGACAATATGAGGCTCGTGCTTGCTGGTGCGGAAAAAATGCGCCCTGAACTTCGAGAATCGTTTAGAATTAAGTTTGGTAAAGAAATTTATGAAGTTTATGGCTGCACCGAAACGACCCCGGTAGCGACAATGAACTCTGCTAATACCCTTTTAGATGACTTTTTAACTATGGAAAAATGCAATGAGCCGGGGAGCGTTGGTATGCCAGTCCCTGGAACGCGCCTTCGCATTGTCGATCCAGAAACCAATGAGGATTTGCCCACAGGGGAAGAAGGCATGGTTTTAATTGCTGGTCCTCAAGTGATGAAAGGTTACTTCAAAGAGCCAGAAAAAACGGCAGCGGCGATTCTTGAACAGAATGGTAAGCGCTGGTATCGCACCGGAGACAAAGCCTATGTAGACAAAGATGGCTTTCTAGTGATTGTTGATCGTTATAGCCGTTTTGCGAAATTAGGTGGTGAAATGGTCAGTTTAGGAGCTGTTGATCTTCGAATTGGGGACACTAAGATCCTAGAAGGTTGTGATTTTGTCTCTACCTCTATTCCAAGTGAAGTGAAAGGCGAGTCTATTGTAGTGTTATATTCAGGTGAAAAAGACGCTCATACTGTGTTCATGGCACTCCGAAAATCGGGAATCCCGCCCTTGATGATCCCTGATAAAGTGTTTAAAGTCGACTCTATTCCTAAGTTGGGAAGTGGTAAGAGCGATTTTACAGCGATAAAAATAATGGCTCGAGAGCTCGCGACTAAGAGTTAAATACGGCTTGATTTTTCTATTAATTAAATAGGGTCTATTTTTTAAGTCTCTTTTTATTAGAAGAAAAACGTTTATTATTTATTCAAAAAGAGGAAAAATAATTTTTTGAGATGTTTTTTTATCTCCCAATAATGACTTCTTATCTTTAAGAAGTGCAAAAAAACTTTTTTTTACACTTTTTTATGTGTTTTTTTTTGTTTTACTTATATATTCAAAATAACATTTTTTTTAAGCTTTAATACTTCGGAGAACATACAATATGGCAGACGACTTGCAATATCTCATTGATCGCATCCAGAAAGAGGCGATCGACAAGGCCGACAGCGAAGCCACTTCAATTATTAACGCCGCCAAAGAAAAAGCAACGTCCATAATTCAAGACGCAGAAGCGCAAGCTAAAGCAAAGCTCGAACAAGCAGACAAAGATGCTCAAGTTTATACAGAACGCAGTGAACGTTCATTAGAACAATCTGCACGTGATGTATTAATTACTGTAGGCAAAAGTCTTGAAAAAATGATTCTAGACTTGTTAAGCCTTCAGGTGGAGACATCCCTCTCCGAAGATACCATTAAAGAACTTTTACTTTCATTAGCCAAAAACTATACTTCAGACGTCCAAGTCGCATTATCAGACTCCGATGCTAAAAAGCTCACTTCTTTTATTCTTGGTGAGTTTAAGAAGAAAGTGACGGCAGGTGTTCAGGTTGAAAGTGATTCTAATGTTCGATTTGGTTTTAGAATTAAACTAGATGGCGGTAAAGTGAGTCACGAATTTACAAACGAATCAATGGCAGATGCCTTATCCGCTCTTCTTCGTCCGCAATTGGCAAAGGTTGTTACCGCAGCAGCGGCACAAGGTAAGTAATGAGCAACGCGGTATATCTTGTATCCTCTCTTCCCATGCTTCAATTTGGAGACGTGCCACCGTTTTCTCTTACGGCATTTCGTCACCAATGTGAAGGTGTGATTAGTCCCTCTGAATTAGAGGCTTTAGATGCCTTAATTGAAGGGCGAGACCATCAAGATCCATTTGTTTCTGCTTATATGGCTCATGAGACTCAGTTAAATAATATCGCAGGTCGGTTTCGCGCTGCTGCTTGGGGCGCTGATGTCCGCTTTTCGGAACGCTCTTTTGCAGGTTACGATGTTGTTTATGGCAAGATGATTTCCGATGCCTTGGTTAAATCAAACCCTCTAGAAAGAGAACAAGACATCGATAAAGCCCGCTTTTGGTTGGTTGATCAGCTTAGCGGCGTTGGTGGATTTACTATGGCGCATGTTTATGCATTTGCTGTAAAACTTATGATTTGTGAACGCTGGAATCGCTTGACCCAAGTGGCTGGTGATGCTGCGCTTATGCAAGTAATTAATGATAACGATCTCGCTTTGGTGCGGGAATGACCGGAGGATTCATCTTCAATGGCTAGTATCGGTAAAATAACAGGTGTTAACGGCAACTTAATTCGAGTGGCGTTTACGGGTCCCGTGACGCAAAACGAAGTGGCGTATGCTAAGCTTTCTTCTGGTGTAAAACTTAAAAGTGAAGTGATTCGCATTCGCGGTGATTATGCGGAGCTTCAAGTCTTTGAAGACACTACAGGCCTTAAAGCTGGTGATGATGTCGAGTTCACCGCTGAGTTGCTTTCTGTAGAGCTTGGCCCAGGGCTTTTAAGCCAAGTATTTGATGGGCTTCAAAATCCGCTTCCTCGTTTAGCCGAAGAGTGCGGCTTCTTTTTGCAGCGCGGTAAGTATTTAAAGGCTTTAGAAAGGGACGTTAAATGGTCCTTTACTCCAGTTGCTAAAGTAGGCGATAAGCTCACTGCAGGCGAAACACTTGGCACTGTTCCAGAAGGTATTTTTAAACACCGCATTATGGTCCCTTTTAAAGTACAAGGTTCGGTCACTGTCGAAAAAATAATGCCTATGGGTGATTACAAAGTCGAAGATGTGATTGCCGTTTTAAAAGAGGCGGACGGCAAGACTATCGAAGCAAAGCTTATGCAAACTTGGCCTGTTAAAGTGCCTATTAAACAATACGCCGAACGCATGCGCCCATCAGAACCAATGGTCACTCAGCAACGTATCATCGACACCTTTTACCCGATTGCTAGAGGTGGTACCTATTGTATTCCCGGCCCCTTTGGTGCAGGAAAAACAGTGCTTCAACAATTAACTAGCCGCTATGCCGATGTCGATATTGTGATTTTAGCCGCTTGCGGTGAACGCGCTGGTGAAGTGGTCGAAACACTTCGTGAGTTTCCCGAATTAAATGACCCACGCACCGGTAAGAGCCTTATGGAGCGAACCCTTATTATTTGTAATACGAGTTCTATGCCAGTGGCTGCACGTGAGGCTTCTGTTTATACAGGCGTTACTCTTGCCGAGTATTACCGCCAAATGGGTCTCAATGTGCTTTTACTTGCCGATTCTACATCCCGCTGGGCTCAAGCACTTCGCGAAATGAGTGGTCGCCTAGAAGAAATCCCAGGTGAAGAGGCATTCCCTGCGTATCTTGAGTCTGTGATTGCGAGTTTTTACGAACGCGGCGGTGTTGTGCGCCTAAAAGACGGTTCTATTGGTTCTGTAACGATTGGTGGTACTGTTTCACCAGCGGGTGGCAACTTTGAAGAACCCGTCACACAAGCCACATTAAAGGTGGTTGGCGCTTTTCATGGTCTTTCTCGTGAACGATCTGACCAACGACGTTTTCCAGCGATTAACCCAATGGATTCTTGGTCGAAATACGAAGGTATAATCGATATAGCAAAGGTAGAAGCTGCTCACGATATTTTAATCAGTGGTGTTGAAGTCAACCAAATGATGAAAGTCGTTGGTGAAGAAGGCACATCCATGGATGACTTTGTGGTTTACTTAAAATCAGAATATTTGGATGCTGTTTATTTACAACAAGATGCTTATCATGACGTGGATGCCGCTTGTTCTGCAGAGCGTCAAAAGTATTTGTTCAGTAAAGTCGATCAAATATTAAAAACATCAATGACATTTAAGGAAAAAGAAGATGCTCGTGGCTTTTTCTTGAAACTAACTCAAATAACAAAAGACTGGAACCAAATGGAGTTCCAATCCAAGGGATTTAAAGACCTTGAAGGGCAGATCTTCAAGTCCGTCGCGGAGGTTGCTACTAATGCATAAGGTTTATCATCGCATTGAACGCATTGCTGGAAGTGTCATTACTGTTAAAGCTAGTGGGGTTGCTTACCAAGAGCTCGCCCAAGTAACTAGTGCTCAAGGTATATCACTCGCTCGCGTGATTCGAATTGACAAAGAAATGATCGACTTGCAAGTCTTTTCTGGCGCTCGCGGTATTTCTACGGATTCAGAAGTACGCTTTATTGGAAAACCAATGGAAATTCCGTTTAGTGATTCGCTATTAGGCCGAGTATTTACGGGTTCTGGAGTTCCTCGCGACAATGGTCCACTCATCGAAGAAAACCCTGTCGAAATCGGTGGTCCATCGGTTAACCCCTCTAAGCGCATTATTCCTCGCCGCATGGTGCGCACGGGTATCCCAATGATCGACGTTTTTAACACACTCGTCGTTTCTCAGAAACTGCCTATTTTTTCGGTAGCTGGCGAGCCTTATAACCAATTGCTAGCGCGTATTGCTCTTCAAGCCGAAGTCGATGTGATTGTGCTTGGCGGTATGGGGTTAAAACACGATGACTACCTTTATCTTCGAGATTTTTTAGAACAAAATGGAGCTCTTTCTCGTTCAGTCATGTTTGTGCATACCGCTTCTGACCCTATTGTAGAGTGTTTGCTCGTTCCAGATGCTGCTTTAGCAGTGGCCGAACAATTTGCCATTAAGGGCAAGAACGTCCTTGTCTTGCTCACGGATATGACAAACTTTGCTGACGCTATGAAGGAAATTGCGATCACGATGGAGCAAATTCCTTCGAACCGTGGTTATCCTGGAGACCTCTATTCTCAGCTCGCTAGTCGTTACGAAAAAGCGGTAGATTTTGATACTGCTGGTTCTATTACTATTCTTGCTGTGACAACCATGCCAGGCGATGACGTGACTCACCCCGTTCCAGATAACACGGGTTATATTACCGAAGGTCAATTTTACCTTCGCAAGGGGCGCATTGAACCATTTGGCTCACTTTCGCGCTTAAAACAGCAAGTCAATGGCGATACTCGTCCAGACCATCGCACCATCATGAACACCATGATTCAGTTGTACGCTAGTTTTAAGGAAACAATTGAAAAACAATCAATGGGCTTTCGCATGAGCACTTGGGACCGCAAATTATTAAAATTCGGCCTCCGCTTTGAAAATGAAATGATGGATCTTTCTGTTAATATTCCGCTAGAAAAAGCATTAGATCTTGGCTGGACCATTCTTGGCGACTGCTTTGAACCAGAAGAAACCGGTATTCCTTCAAAAATGATCAACGAATACTGGCCTAAAAAAGGGTAGTGCAATGGCAAAAGTGAAACTCACCAAAAACGCATTAAAAGCAGAGCGCGATACGCTTAAGCGGTTTAGGCGTTTTTTGCCAACTCTTCTTTTGAAAAAACAACAGTTGCAAATGGAAATGCGGGCTCTTAAAGTAAAAGTCATGGCTAAACGCAAAGAAGAAGAAGATTTGCATAAGATGATGTTCGATTGGATGCGTTTATTTGCAGATCCTATCGATTGGACTTCTTACATTTCCGTAAAAGAAGTGAGAGAAAGTGAAGGCAATATTGCAGGCGTTGATATTCCTTTATTCAATGGGGTAGACTTTAATATTCGCATTCCCGACCCTTTTGAATCCCCAGTATGGGTTGATGATGGTATCCGCGCTTTACAATCTTTGATTTCTTTGCGTCTAGAACGGCGTATTTTAGAAAAACAATACGAGTTGCTATCCGAAGAACTACGCACCACAAGCCAACGCGTCAATCTTTTTGAAAAGGTGAAGATTCCAGAAGCAAAAGAAAATATTCGCGTTATTAATGTTTTTCTTGGGGATCAACAAACAACTGGTGTGGCTCGCTCTAAATTGGCAAAAGGCAAATCAATTGCTCGCGCCTTAATTGAAGATGGAGGTGCCGCGGCATGATTACACCAATGAAAAAAGTGACTGTGATATGCATGGATTCGTTAAAAATTAGAACCTTAAAAGTGCTACGCTCAATGGGCGTTATGCACCTAGTTCACATGCAATCCCCTTGTGGCAACGAGCTAAACTATGCCAAGGCCCAATTACTCAGTGTTCAAAAAGCATTAGAAATCGTTCCAACTAAGGTTTCTAAAGATAGAACTACTATTGTAGATTCTGGGTCTGATTTAATTGAAGAGCTACAAAAACTCATTGTAGAACGCAAAGAATCCGAAGACATTATTACTGAAATGAAATCGGAGATCGCCCGTTTTGATGTTCTCGGTCTTTTTGATCCTTCTCAAATAATTTCATTAGAGTCGAAGGGATTATTTATTCGCTTTTATGAAACAGAAAAAGGTAAAGTTCCTCTAGCTCAAGACAATGAGGCCATTGTTAAGCGTTTTGGCAAAAAGGCCGCCGAAGTTTTTGTTGTAATCAACAAGGGTTCTGCTCCTGTTGAGGTTAATAATGCTACAGAAATGCGTTTGCCAGCTACTTCTGTTAATGACATGAAATCAAAACTTGCTTTTGCAACACAGGCTTTAGCTAGGATTGAGGAAAGGTTACAAGAAATAGCGACTGCAAAAGCATCTCTCAAAAGAGAATTAGCGGACGCCGCGGACGATTACAATTTGAAGGAAGCTGATTCAGGTATGTTTGCTGAGTCTGGTGTCTCTATGATTCAAGGCTTTTGTCCAGAGCCTCGTCTTTCCGAATTAAAAGAAAGAGCGCCAAAATTAGGTTGGGGGTTAAAAATAGAAGAACCCTCTGAAGACGATAACGTGCCTACATTGCTCTCTTATAACAAACTATCTCGACCCATGAAATTCCTTTATGATGTGATTGGCATTTCTCCTGGGTATCACGAGATGGATGTCTCCCTGGTTTTCCTCGCTTTCTTTAGCATATT
>DUVD01000087.1 GCA_012841225.1 Fibrobacter sp. | reverse complement strand
TCTAATGAGTCGAGCAGGTAATAATTTTGCAAAGCGAGCCCGCCTAGCGCAGCGTCTAATTGACGCCAAGTGCTATTAAAATCCATTAAGGCGATTTGTACTGCCGCACTATCGGTAGCCAAATCCATTTGAGAACTTAAAAAGTCCAGCCGTGTCGCCGCTCCTGCTTGTTGTTTTTCACGAACTAATTCCCTTCGTTTTTCTGAGAACTTTAAGTTTTCTTCTGCCACACGATGAGCTTCTTTTGCTAAGACAGATCTATAATAAGCATCTAAAACAGTTTTCGCTATTGTGTTTTTCTGGTTTTCTAATTCGATTTCTTTTTGCTCTTTTTGTGCCTGACTTAAGCGATAAGAGTTCCAAGAGCCAAATCCTTCAAATAAACGGTAATTTAAGGTCAGCGCTAATCGATCTTGTACTGAAAGATCTCCATTGATTTCACTAGAAACACCCGCTTGAGTCAAAGAACTTTGGTCACCATAGGTGTAGTTCCTAGAGGCCGTTAAATCAAGAGTGGGTAACAAGCCGTTTGCTCCCCAAGAGGAAGACTGACGAGCACTTTTTAACACCTCTTCGGCAATTAATACATCATGATTTTTAGACAACGCAATCTGCACTGCGTCTTGAGGCATCAAGAGTGAAGGAGAGTTAGCATAAACAGGTGGAGCCATAAAAAGAAGACCCGCGGCCATGATCGGGATTAAAAAACTATTTATTTTAAATAAGTCTAATGGTTTTTTGTCTATACGCGCTGCAAAAAAGGAATACGCAGCAGGCACCACAAAAAGCGACATAAGAGTAGCAAAGGTAAGCCCACCCACAATAGCAACGCCCATAGAAACGCGGCTCGGCGTGCCTGTCATAATTAAAGGAACAGAGCCCAAAACGGTAGAAGAGCTAGTCATTAAAATAGGTCTAAAACGGCGCTCTGCAGCCTGACGAGCGGCTTCTAAACGAGAGCAACCCGTACTTTCTGCAATTTGATTGGCAAATTCAACAATTAAAATACCGTTTTTTGTCACAAGGCCTATAAGCAAAATAAGAGCTATTTCACTAAAGATATTCATCGTGATACCCACAAAGTAAAGTGCCGATAAGGCCCCAACCAAAGCAAGTGGCACTGTAAAAAGAATAATAAAAGGCGAGCGGAAGCTTTCGAACTGCCCCGCTAACACTAAAAACACAAAGGCCAAGGCAAGCAAGAATGTCAACAACAGACCAGAAGAGCTTTCTTCATATTCTTTAGAAGTACCAGCTAAATCTGTAGAAACATTGGGATAGTCTTTTAAGATTCGTGCGGATATAGCGCGCATGGCATCGACGCCATCGCCCACCGTTTTCCCTTTGACTAGCCCTGCTGAAATAGTCGCTGAGCTAAAGCGATTATAACGAGGTAAAGAAGGAGCGGCCGCTTTTTCTGAAAGTGTAATGAAATTATCAAGAGAGAGAATGTCTCCATTATTATTTTTTACTGAAAGCGTTCTAATTAAATCAGGTGAGTTTCTATATTGAAGACCAACAGCACCTACAATATCGTATTGTCGTCCATTCATATAAAAGTCGCCGTATTTTTGATCGCCCAAAGCGAGCTCTACCGCAGATGCAATGTCCTCCACATAAACGCCGGACTCGCGCGCCTTTTCTCTTAAAATATCAATGTGGAGTTCGGGCTTAGTGAATTTTAAGTCGGAATTAACAACCGAGAATGTGGGGTCTTTTTGAGCTTCCTCTAAAAACAAAGGGACCAATTGGCGTAGCATTTCAATACTCGGGGCTTGTAAAACAAAGTCTACAGGCATGCCGCCTCTTTGAGAAGAAAGCCCCTGCGGTTCAATTACCATTAGCCTTACATCGGGATATTCTGCCCCCATAGCCTGCGTTTTAAACGCCAATTCACTTTGCGGGCGGCGCTCATCTGGATTCTCGTTTAAGACCACGCGAATCATAGAACTATTTGCATTTGCACCAGCCATGATTTCTTCGTAATCCGATGGGTCAAAACGAGAGGTTAAATCGGCAACAATCTCTTCTGTAATCGCTCTAGTTTTAGCAACACCTAAACCCTCTGGTAAAGTTAATCGAGCCATAAAAAAACCGCGATCTTCTATAGGAGCCATTTCTGTTGGTAGCACTTTAAACAAAAGAAAGGCGAGTCCTAACAAAACAATCAAAAGAGGAAACATCAAGACTCTCACTTTCAAAAAGACATCTAGCATTCGGGCATAAATGGCATTTAGCTTTTTAAAGAAAGGCTCTGTGATTAGAAAAAGACGTCCTTCCTTTTGCGCCCTTAAAAACTTGGAACAAAGCATAGGCGATAAAGTAAGGGCGATAACCGTAGAAATAAAAACCGTACCGATCATCACCGCTACAAACTCTCTAAATAAAAGGCCTGTCATGCCACCGAGTGAAAGCATAGGGACAAATACAGCCATTAAAACCACGGACGTCGCAATAACGGCAAAGAAAATTTCATTTGTACCGGCAACAGCCGCTTCTTTTGGCGGTACCTTTCTTTCTATTTTATAATAAATATTTTCTACAATAACAATTGCATCATCGACTACAAGACCAATGGCTAAAACCATAGCAAGCAGGGTCAATACATTAATAGAGAACCCAAACATGTAAAGCACAAAAAAGGAACCGATGAGCGCTACGGGTATGACGACAATGGGGATAAAAGTCGTACGCAGCTGGCGTAAAAAAGAAAAAATCACAAGGACAACGAGTAAAAAAGCAATAAATAAAGTACCTAAAACCTCTTTAACAGATGCCCTAATGTTTTTTGTGGCGTCCATACCGCGAATAATTTGAACGTCTTCGGGAAGATCTCTTTTTATTTCTTCCAAACGCTTATAATAAGCATCGGCAATTTCGATATGATTAGAACCCGGTTGTGGAATCAAGGCAATGGTGACCACATTCTTGCCATTGCGCTTCCAGCCTGTACGCGGGTCTTTAGGCTCGTAATGAATTTCAGCAATGTCGGCTAAACGGATAACTCCGGCCTCCGTTTTTTTCACTGCAATTTGGGCGAAGTCAGCCGGTTTTTGCAAACGACCTAGTGTACGAATAGAAAGATCTACATACTCACCTTCGATTTTACCTGCCGGCAATTCTTGATTTTCTTTGGCGAGTGCAGCTAAAATATCAGAAGCGGTAACACTCAAGGATTGCATTTTAATTGGGTCTAGCCAAAGCCGGATTACAGGGCGCTTTTCTCCCCAATTGGCGACTTCGGAGACCCCTTCAATGGTCTGCAATCGTTCTTTAATTTGGTTTCTCGCAATCTCCGAAATTTCCATGGCATCCCGTTTATCCGAGAGCAAACTCAGCATTAAAATGGGCTGCGCATCGGCATCGGATTTTGAAATCGTAGGGGCATCAGCTGAAGTAGGAAGCCGCCTTTGCACGCGGCTCACGCGGTCGCGTACATCGTTGGCAGCGGTCTCCATATCAAAACCGACTTCAAATTCTACCTTAATAGTAGAGCGTCCATCTCGACTTGCCGAGGTCAATGTTTTAATGCCAGACGCGCTATTAATCGCCTCTTCTAAAACCTCTGTCACTTCCGCTTCTACCACGGCCGCATTAGCCCCAGAGTAAGAGGTCATCACAGTAATCACGGGAGAATCCACACTGGGGTACTCGCGAATGCCTAAGTTAGAAAGCCCAAAAAACCCGAGTAACACCACCCCAATAGCTAAAACAGTCATCAACACTGGTCGACGAACAGATACCTGAGCGAGACTCACTTACGTACCTCATAATTCATTGGTGTGCGAAGTTCTTTGATCTTAACAGTAATTCCCTCGCGCACAGACATCATTCCAGAAACGATAACGGTGTCACCCTCGGCAAGGCCTTCGTAAACCGAAACCGAAATCGGAGTTCTAAGCCCCGTTTTGATGTAACGCTGTTCTGCTTTGCCCGATTTAGTCACAAAAACATAAGGGCCAGTGTCATCTAATGTGACGGCCTCAGCGGGTATATGAATGACAAATTTTTCAGTTCCTTCTATTGGCACATTCACTTCGGCAAAAGCTCCTGCTAAAAACAGGCCTTCTCGGTTATCAATTTCGGCTTGAATAACTCGACTGCGATTGCTTTGAGAGAGGATGGGAGCTAAAGTACGAACAATACCTTCGATAGAAACGCCGCGTTCTGTATCATCGACCTTAATTCTAGCTCCTTTAGGAAGATTTGAAGCGTAACGCTGAGGCAAAATAAAAGAGACTTTTAATTTTTTGGTGTTCGAGAGCGTAGCAATGCTTGCTCCTGCAATCATCCACTCCCCAGGTGATACATTCAATATGCCTAATGTACCAGAAAAAGGCGCCCGAATTTCCGTTTTAGCGATTTGCGCACGAATTAGAGCCACAGAAGCCTCTGCAGAAACAGTGCCGGCGACGACGATTTCTAAGTCAGCTTGAGTAGCACCTTCTTTTTCAAATAACGTTTTTGTTCGTTTTTCTTTTTGTTTGGCGAGCAAAAGTGTTGATTCGGCTTGCTTTAATTGAGCTTGTAATTCGGCGTCGTTGATCTTTGCAATTAAAGTTCCCTTATTGACGGAAACGCCATCTTTGACCTTAAGCTGAATTAGTTTTCCAGAGGTTTCTGCTTTGATTTCTACCTGTTCCCAAGGGAGTAAATTCGCCGCTAATTTATAAGAGGTGCTTGGGCTGCGTGGTACAGCAAGATAGCCCTCAACATTAATAGTCCGCATAGCACCTTTGCCAGGGCCTTTACCTTTTTGCTTTGGTGTTGCTTCTTTTGAAGAGCAAGCCGCTAACAAAAAAACACTTAAAATTATAATCCATTTTTTATTCATACTTACCTAATATATAAAAGCTTGTCTACATAAAACACTTACATTAATGTGCAAGTAACCAATTTGAGCCAAAACCAACAGAGGCAATGAGAGGGACAGAAAGACTCATGGCCGATTCCATTTCCTCTTTTACCATTAATGAAAGAGATTCTACCTCTGATTTTGGGCATTCAAAAACCAATTCATCATGCACTTGTAAAATCATCTTTAAAGGTAGTTTTTCTTCTTTAATGCGCTTGGCAATGCGAATCATCGCTATTTTAATTAAATCAGCAGCACTACCTTGCACAGGCGTATTTACCGCCATACGCTCGGCCATCTGGCATTCCGTACGGTCATGAGAATCAATACCTGGTATGTAACGACGACGACCCGTTAATGTTTCTATAAAACCATTTTCATGGGCAAAAGCCACCGTGCGGTCAATAAAACTCTGCACTCCTTTGTAAAGCTCAAAGTAATCATCAATAAATTCTTTTGCGCGGGTTCTCGATATTTTCAAGTCGCGAGCGAGTCTAAAAGCGGTCATCCCGTAGAGAACGCCAAAATTCACGATCTTCGCATCACGGCGCATATCATCGGTTACGGCATCTAAGGCCACATTAAAAATACTCGACGCCGTTTGCGCATGAATATCAACACCCTGATTATAGGCTTCCATTAGTTTCTCGTCGCCGCTTAAGTGGGCAAGCATGCGCAGCTCAATTTGAGAATAATCCACCGATAAAATCACATGGTCTTTAGCCTCTGGAACAAAAGCCGCTCTTATTTTTTTACCCGCTTCGCTTCGAATGGGAATATTCTGCAAGTTTGGTTCGCGACTAGAAAGGCGACCAGTAGCAGTGCCCCACTGCACAAAACTCGTGTGAATTCGCTTGGTTTCGGGGTTGACTAGTTCTGGTAAAACAGAAACATAAGTGCTTAAAAGCTTTTTAACCTCGCGGTATTCCATCACCGCAAAAACGATGGGATGAGGAGCCACCACGCTTAATTCTTCGAGAACCACGCTATCGGTGCTGCGTCCGGTTTGTGTCTTTTTTATAACTGGTAACTCTAGGTGGTCGAAAAAAACTTCGGCTAATTGCTTTGTGGACCCAATATTAAACTCAAGGCCACCAGCGAGCTCGTGAATTTCTTTCTCTAATTCTGAAATCCGTTTTTCCATATCGGCAGCTTGTTGATTAAGTTCAACGCTATCCACAGAAACGCCCCGCTCTTCCATATCAAAAAGAACACGCAAACAAGGCATTTCTAAATCGAGAAAGAACTTTTCATAATCATTTTCTCGGAGCACCGGTAAAAGCTGATTCCATAAACGCAGCGTGTAAACAGCATCTTCGGCACCATAGCAAAAGGCTTCCTCTACTCGGACTCGATTAAAGGAGATTTGATTTTTGCCCCTGCCAATGAGCGTCTCGATGGGAGCCATTTCATGATGCAAGCGACGGCGGACTTGTTCGTCAAGGCCAAGCCCTAAATCACCTGGAGAAAGCATCCAAGCGGCGATTAGAGAATCTCGCACTTGAACATCTTCATGAGAAATACCAAAAGCTCTTTTTAAAATATGCAAATCGAACTTAGCGTTATGAAAAACCCATTCTACTTCTGGTTTTTTCCATAAAGAAACAAACCACTCAGCAACCAACTCTTTATTAAAGTTATTTAACTCTAAGCCTAGCTCGTCGGTATGAGCAAGCGGTATATAATACCCTTTGGACTCATCACAAGAAAGACAAAGCCCTACTAAACCAGCCCTCATTGGAGAGAGAGAGTCCGTTTCGGTATCGACAGCAATCAAAGTCCGATTTTCAAAATCAGCCTTCATGGCTTCCCATTTTTTGACGTCATTAACCAAAATATAGTCTGGCAAAGGTTCTTCTTGGCTTTCCGCTTCTTTGTCCAAAGACCCAGGGGCAGAACGACTCGCTATAGGCTTTAATAAACGAAGCAAGCTATTGACTTCATTTTTTTCAAAGATTTCAGTCAAGGCATTAACATGAATCCCTTTTAGTTCAAGCTGTTCTAAAGTTCCCGAAAATCCACGTGTGCTTTGCAACGTGACAAGTTCTCGAGAAAGAAATGCGTTCTCTTTGTTGTTTTTGAGGTTTTCATGCAACCCTTTTTTGGTGACTTTATCCAAATTGTGGTAGAGCTCATCGATGTTATTAAACTCTTGTAGTAATTGAGCAGCCGTTTTAGGCCCCACCTTAGGAACACCGGGAATGTTATCCGA
>DUVD01000086.1 GCA_012841225.1 Fibrobacter sp. | reverse complement strand
TTAATTACAGCTCTGGCTTCCTTCAATAATCCATTTGCAAAGTTCTTCAAGGCTTGCGTAATCCGGTACTATTTTTTCGATGCGACCTTTTTTGATTCGGTCTATAAAATTACTCCAGCACTTTTCATTTTTCCCATCGAGCCCGAGGTGCTCTTCGATAGCCCCGTTTGTCCAAATCCAAATTCCCCTGTAGCGGAGTTTTGCATGAATGCTCTTGAGTGGTTTTTTTGCTTCTGGCATAGAGGCCATCATAGCAAAGGCTTGCGAGGCACTCATTCTGGAGTGCTTAGTCACTGGAACTCCATTGACTAAGCGAATTTTTTCTTGAAGAGCAAGCGTTTTAAATAAATCCATGCAGTACTTTAAATCGGGGTCTTTTCTATCTAAAAAACCATCGTGCACTGCATTATTAAAGGCATAGTCTAAGTCGACAATGGCCCTAACGGGCATATCCATGGCTGTTAACACCTGCATGCTTTTTCGCGTATTGCTAACGCCGCCTTGGCGCACCAAAGCGCATTTGATTAACGCAAATGATTGCCCTGTCACTTTTTCAAATAAGACGGGAAGCACACGCCATTCTGTTTTGCCTTCTGTTAAAAGCACGTAATCGGCAAACAGGAGTTCATTGCTATTAGAAAGTGAGAAGAGCATTTGCAATTGGCTCGGCGCATCTTGTACTACTTGGTGAACAGCGTCTTCCATTCGCTTTCGCATAAAGGTCCCGCGCTCGCGATTTTTTCGAATTAAAAGAGATGTACTGACGTCTTCGCTTGTGACCATTTGGGCGGAGTGTGTTGCAAAAATAACTTGAAACCCTTCATTAGAAAGATTTTTAAGGGCGACACGCACCAATTCCACTGCCTGAGGGTGTAAAAATAATTCTGGAGAATCGACCAAAAGAAGTTTTCGACTTAGGTAATGGTTATTATGGTGTTTTTTTATTTCGGCAAGGTAGCGCACAAGGGCCATTTGGATGGCGCGTTGCGAGCCCGCTCCCATACTTTCGATATTTCTCTCAAAGCCGTCATCATCATCCATAACCTTAAGAGTAGCCGCTTGTAAAAAGGTTTCTAACGTGGGCGTGGGTATCGATAACTCCACTTTGACACTAGGAAATAGCGGGCGTAAGTTTTCATTCACATCGCGATCAAAACTTCTAATTTCTTTGGCTTGCATCTCACTCGTCGGAGAAAGGAGATCACTAAATTTTGAAATTAAACCGTTAAATTCGTTTCCAAAACGACGTTCTAATGGCTTAAATATTTCATGAAGGAGCCTCGTGAACGCCTTGTTCCCTTCAAAGTCCCATATAGTTATAGGTGCAGGGAAAACGCGCTCAAAAGCCTGCAAAAACGCAAAAGAGGCGGGTTCCCAAACTCGACGCTCTTTTCTTCTCTGAGGAGGCACAAAAACCATCATTTCAAGATTTTCTTTAGAGTCTCCTGGCACGCGTTGGACTTTTTTTACTCGTAAAACGCCGCGCATTAAGTAAGGCAAAAGCGCGTCTGCCTGCTCTTCGCCTAGTCTTTTTAGTACGGCGTCTGAAATGCCTTCAAAAAGACCCTCCACCTCGACCGGTTTTTTGGCGTCGTCAAAATAAGACCCATTTAAAGTAAAATGAGATAAAAGCCACCTGATTCCCATTAAAATATTGGTCTTGCCAGCGTTATTATATCCTATCAAAGCAGTAAAACAACTAAGAGGAAAAGTCTCTCGCCGAATAGAACGCAAGTTAGAAATGGTGATTTCACTTAATCGAAGGGCTTCTGGTTGCATATTGGAAAACTAACTAATTTAGGCTAAAAAGGTGTTTTATATTGTTAGTTCACAAAAAAAGGGGCTCTCCTAATGAGGAGCGCCCCAGTGTGGGATTGGGATTTTGTTTTTTATTTTAGAACGTTTATGAACCTAAATTTCAAATAAACTAAAGAGAAAATTATACAGGTCGTCCTAAACTTTATTATTAATATAAAGAAACAGGTGGCATTTAAAAACAAACTCGCTCATTATATGTTGCAATGCTTTACAACAGATTTCTTCTTTTTTTAATTTTTTAGGGGTTTTAAAGACCTGGAAGCTCGCGTTTTGCTATAATAGCAACCAATGACGGAGGTAAAATGAAAATCGCAGTAATTGGTGGGGCGGGCTATATTGGCTCGCACACTGTTAGAGAACTTTTAGATTGTGGTCATGAGGTCGCGGTATTTGACAATTTATCATCCGGATTAACTCAAAACCTGTTTCCAGAGGCTTCTTTTTTTAAAGGCGATATTTTAAACGTCGCTTCGCTTCATCAGTTTTTATCTGATTTTAAGCCACAGGGAATTGTTCATTTAGCCGCTTTCAAGGCCGCTGGTGAATCGATGATTGCACCCGAAAAATATAGTGTTAATAACATTACTGGGTCTTTAAATATCATCAACGAAGCTGTTGCTTGCGGTGTTTCGTATTTTGTTTTTTCTAGTTCTGCTGCCGTTTACGGGACTCCAGAATACATGCCTATAGATGAAAACCACCCCATTAATCCAGAAAACTATTACGGCTACACCAAATTTGCCATCGAAGGTTTTTTGTCTTGGTACGATAAGCTCAAGGGTATGAAATTTGCCGCTTTGCGTTATTTTAATGCTGCCGGTTATGATGTCCAAGGTCGAATTACAGGGCTCGAAAAGAATCCCGCCAACTTAATTCCTTTAGTTATGGAAGCCATCACTGGCAAACGAGCCGAGCTTTTAGTTTTTGGTAACGACTACAATACTCCCGATGGCACAGGAGTTAGAGATTACGTTCACGTGAACGATCTCGCTATTGGGCATAGCATGGCTTTTGATCAACTACAAAAAACAAACGAAAGCTTTATTGTAAATCTTGGTGTGCAACAAGGCACCAGTGTTTTAGATGTAATCAAAGCAGCCGAAAAAATATCTGGGAAAAAAGTGCCTTACCGCATTGTAGAACGCCGACTAGGAGACACCGACTCCGTTATTGCAGACCCCACCAAGGCCTCTAAATCAATGGGTTGGAAAGCCAAGTATTCGGATTTAGACACCCTTATCAAAACGACTTGGCACGCTTACGAGGCCAATAAATAGCCCCGGGTAAAACCTAGGGCTATTTTGCACTAATAAAAATCGACCAAAATTAAGGCACGCTCACTCGAACTGTTTTATTTTGCAGGGCAGTTTTTACACGTACAAAATAAACCCCTTTTGAGTAGTTTCTCAAAGAAAACAGATGCTCTCCAGCACTTAAAGCGCCACGGTAAAGCACGCCAACGCTTGTTCCCTTTAAGTCAAAAACTTCTATGCTTACCTCGGCGAGGACTGTTTGAGAAAAGTGCAAGGCACCGTTTTCATAGCGAACGCTATTAAAAGTATTTTTAGGAGGGGGCGCTAAACCAACGCTATAATTCGCCCAACCCGGCATGTCTTCAAGGGTGATTACATAGTCGTGATTCATAATTTGATCCCAGTCGCTTACCGAATTATCTTGAGTCACATAATCGCCATACCAAGGCATAAAATAAGACCAGTCGGCACCATCGGCAATTAAATTTTCTGGGTATGGGACAGAGCCATGCTCTGATAAAGAAATCATCTTTGAAGTGCCAAACACATTTTTAATTGTTTCAAATTCACCAATCAATGAGGCATGATTAGTTTCTCTGGGGTAATAGTAAAAGTCGCGACCGATAATATCGACGTAGTCATTTCCGGGATACCAGCTCAAATCAGAACCATCGCTGTTCCACACCCAAATTAAATTATTTAACCCATGATGATTAGTTAAGCGATCGTAAACGAGCTTATAAAGGGATTTAAAAGGAACAGCACCTTTAGCGCCCCACCAAAACCAACCTCCAGAAGCCTCATGGAGCGGGCGCCATAAAACAGCGACACCTTGAGTCTGTAGGGTTTTTAAATAGCCTGCTATAATATCAATATCGCGAGTCATCTCTTTGTAAATATTCGAGTTGGTATTCCAAGAGGCACAAAGGGCATCAACGCAAGCAGCAGTAAAATCAAAGTCTGTTGGGGTGTCGCCACCGGAGTAAAAAGAATCTGTTTTTTGAGAAGGGTCACGCCAATGCCAACTATACGTAGGAATTCCGCCTAGGTCATAAATTTCTTTTGCCATAGCAAGAGTTGCTTCTGTATAAGAAATAAACCAAGATTCCGTAGTGCTTTTGCCCGTGGCATGCATAAAATCAACACCAAGAATGGCGGGCGTTTTTTGAGAAGCGCTGCGAACATGAGCTACATCTTCTTGTTCAAAAACAGGGAGAGGCGCGTTGTTACCACCTAATACATTTAAAGTCATCACACCACTAATGATCTTCTTTTGAAATTTCTCACGCATAAAGGAATAGACTTTTTTAGCCGATTCATTTGCATTTTGATTAATCAAATTAGGAGTAACAAACTAAAAGGTCATACATGCCTTTGTTGTCTGCAGAAACAGTAAAGGTAAGGTTTCCTTCTTCCATTTTGACAATGGTACCAGCCACAACCACATTTTGACCAACAGCGGCTTCCGCTTCATAACGAGTTGCAGAAAAAGCATGGCTCACCAATAAAAAAGCCAAAAGATAAATATATTGAATTTTCATAACACTCCTTAAAAACCTTATTAATGAAGCACTCTTTGAGTTAGCATTCTAAAATCAAAATAATAAAAGCAACTGATTTTAACAAATTTTTACACATTTAATCCACAACAAATAAAGCCTCTTACACTAAATAAGGGGCTTTTTGAATTTTGAAAGACGACTATCGCTGTTGTTTCAATAGATCGCGAATTTCGGTTAACAAGACTTGTTCTGGTGGAGGAGGAGGTGGTTCAGCAGGTGCTGGAACTTGCTCTTCCGCTTTTTTCATGGCCATCATAAAGCCAAGAAATTTTTTGATCACAAAGAAAAGAACAATCGCAACAATAAAAAAGGTCAAAATCTCGCTCAAAAAGAGGCCGTAAGGGATTTCTATCACTTTTGCTTTTTCGACACCCTCTACTATTTCTGTACCGCGATTTACAACCAGTTTCCAATCGGCATATTTAGTCCCGTTGGGCATAACGAGCGAAACGACAGGCATAATAATATTGCTGACCAAAGACGCCACAATCTTACCGAAAGCACCACCGATAATTACACCGACAGCCATATCAACAATATTGCCCTTAAATGCGAAGGCCTTGAATTCATCCATCAAGCCTTTAGTTCTACCTTTAATACCCATATTATTAACTCCTAAAAAAATGGTTTAATACAAGTTAGTTTTTTTTAGGATCTTAGGTCAATTAATTCTTTGTTAATAAAAACTAATTTAGAACAAAAAAAAAGGCCGCCCTATTGGTGCAGCCTTTTTAAATATAAAACGAATAATGTTAGAGGCCTAACGCTTCAGCCATACCTGGAAGAAGTGTATAATCATCATCCATAATACCAAACCAAACCTGCCAAGAAATATCTAATTCTTCAAAGATTTCTCCCATGGTTTGGAAGTAGTTGTTAAGATCTTCAATCTTTGCAGACTTGCTGTAAGCGCCCCATTCATTA
>DUVD01000085.1 GCA_012841225.1 Fibrobacter sp. | reverse complement strand
TACATGCGGCAAGATCGCTCCTCGACTCGCTTCTTTGCTTTCTTGTCTCTGTTTACTTTTTCAATGCTAGGTTTAGTGGTCTCTACCAACCTCTTTCAAATGTTTTTCTTTTGGGAGTTAGTTGGTATTTCAAGCTACCTTTTAATTGGTTTTTGGTACGAAAAGCCTTCGGCGGTTTCGGCATCAAAACAGGCTTTTATCTTAACGCGTTTTGCCGACAGCTTCTTTTTGTTAGGCGTCGTTTTGGTCAGCTATATTGTGGGCTCTTTTGACTTTTCAAGTTTAAATACGCTTTCGCTCGCTTCTTTTTTAGACCCACTCAATTTAGGGGTTATTTCGATCACAAAGTCCCAGGGCTTATTTATAGGTTCCATTTTAATATTTACCGGTGGTTGGGGGAAAAGTGCCATGTTCCCTATGCATATTTGGCTTCCCAACGCCATGGAAGGACCTACCCCAGTTTCTGCCATTATTCATAGCGCCACTATGGTCGTCGCAGGTGTTTATTTGGTCGCTCGATTATTTCCCTTCTTTGCTCTTTTTGCAGACACCCTCACTTTAATTATGGTGGTTGGTATTATTACAGCGGTCTTTGCTGCCGTCATCGCCTGCACCCAAAAAGACATTAAACGCATTTTAGCCTATTCTACTTTAAGTCAACTCGGCTACATGATTTTTGCTTTAGGCTCCACAAGTGTCTTTTTTGAAGGGCAAGCGTCTATTAATGCTTTGGGTTACACCGCATCCGTCTTCCATATTTTTACCCACGCCTTTTTTAAGTGCATGCTCTTTTTAATTGCAGGCGCCTTAATTCATGTGGTGCATAGCAACGACCTTAGCGCCATGGGTGGCCTTGCTAAAAAAATGCCTTGGACTTACGTCGCTGCGCTTATCGGTTGTTTAGCTATTTCTGGAATCCCTCCATTTTCTGGCTTTTTCTCAAAAGATGAAATTTTAATAGCCGCTTTACAAGGAGGCCACTACATTGTTTTTGGACTTGCCATTCTTACCAGTGGTTTAACTGCTTTTTATATGTTTCGTTTCTTTTTTCTTGCCTTTCATGGCAGTGCAAGGTCTGTTCACACTACCCATGCAAAAGAAAACTTCACAATGACTCTTCCAATAGTAATGCTCGCAATTCCCTCTTTTTTTGGCGGGTATTTGTTTAAAAACACCATCTTAAAGTACTTTATACCTGGATACTTGCCAACAAGTACAGCCGTAAAAGCTTCCTCTATTCCGGTAGACTGGGTACCATTTGGAGCCGTGGCTTTGGCCATTATCGGGATCGCTTTAGCTTGGGTCTTATATGCAAGGCCTTACGCAAATGTTAAGCGCGCACTTGATGAGAACAATCGAGGTTCTTGGTACAAATGGATTTACCACAAATTTTATTTTGATGAGTTGTATTATTCTTTTGTTCGTCAGTTTTTATTTAAAGGTGTCGCTGCCGCAATTCGTTTGATAGAAGATGTAATTGTGGCTGGCACTGTGAAAGTGGTTACTTATAGTATCCAAAAAGCCGGTAACTTAGTTCGTGAAGCGCATTCAGGATTCACTCCTTTTTACTTAGGTTCACTTATTGTTGGCGTTCTTTTATGGCGTTTCTTAGGAAACCTTCCTGTATAGGGCTAAATTATGATAGATGTAATATTATTTAATTTGATTTGGGTTCTGCCTTTATTAGTCATGCTGATTTGCACCCCAATTCCAAACACTTATACCAGAGCGATTAAACGAATTCACCTAAGCTCTGCTATTATTGTTCTTGGCATTGCCGCCTATTTGACCTTAAAACTATTTTTACTCACCAGCGGTGTCTCCCCCTCTTCTAATGGCTCTGTTTTCTCATTGCATTTTGTGACGCAGGTCTCGTGGTGGAATGCTTTTGGAGCACAATATTTTATTGGCGCCGACGCGCTAAGCCTTTTGATGGTTCTTTTAACCTCTGTTATTGTACTTACGGGTATGCTAGTCAGCTGGTCTATTCCTGGTAACGCTAAGATATTTTTTGCTCTAATCCAAATTCTAGCGACTAGTGTTTATGGCGTCTTTATGAGTTTTGACTTGCTCCTATTTTTTATTTTTTATGAAATGGAAGCGATTTGCATGTATTTGATGATCGCCGGTTTTGGTTCAGGAAAAAAAGACTACGGCGGAAAAAAGCTCACGCTAACTTTAGCGCTTGGTTCTTCTATGATTCTAGCCGCCTTCCTTGGCATTTACGTTGAGTCCGGTATAAACAGTTGGAACCTATTAGAGTTAGGGCAAGTGGTTTTTCCAATGAGCCTTCAAATGTGGGCCTTCCCGCTTCTCTTTATGGGATTTGCTGTCTCGGGTTCTTTATTTCCATTTCACTTTTGGTCTCCAGATGGCCATTCAGCCGCCCCCACAGCCGTATCGATGTTTGCCGCCGGCGTCATGATGAAAATGGGGCCTTACGCTTGCCTTAGAATCGCTATTTACTTAATGCCCGAAGCCGCTCGAATATACCTGCCCTACTTGGTCTATTTATTGATTTTTAATGTGCTTTTATCCGGTTGGATTGCCATTCGCCACAAAGACCTCAAGTACATCACGGCTTATAGTTCTATTTCTCATTTAGGCTTAATCTTTTTAGGCATTGCCGCCATGACCCCACTCGCCTTTAGAGGGGCTGTGCTCCAAATGTTAAGCCACGGTTTTTTGACAGCACTCTTCTTTGCTACAATCGGCATGATTTATTCTAGAACTCACACCAGAGACATTACTCAGATGGGCGGTCTAATGAGGGTGATGCCTTTTATTGGGGTTGGTTTTGTAATCGCTGGGTTTGCTTGCCTTGGCTTACCGGGCCTTTCAGGTTTTATTGCCGAAGCGACTATTTTTATTGGCAGTTTCCAAAACGAATCCTCTCTTATGAGAGTCGTTACCATCTTAGCTGTTTTATCGATTACTGTTACGGCTATTTATGTATTGCAGGCCGCCAATCGAATGCTTCACGGTCCAGTAAGCCCAAATTCCTTTTATTCTCTTCCCGACGCTAACTTTAAAGAGAAAGTGACCATCGTCATTTTAGTGTTCTCTCTATTTGCCATAGGCCTATTTCCAAATTGGATTTCTGAATTTATTGATACAAGCATTTCGCCCATTTATACTAATTTGATCAGGTAATATTATGATTCCTTTCTTTATTCCAGACCTGTTATTATTGCTTTTGCCTTTTGTGCTAATAACTACGCGCCTTTTTATTTCTAAACGATCTCAGTTGCCTTGGTATATGGCTCATATTGGGCTAATCACCATTTTCATTCTGTTAAATTTCATTCCCGTTGGAGAGACTCAATTCTTTTTATCCAATTGGAAAATCGATAGCTTTGGCATACTCATGCGAGAGCTTTTAGTGTTAAGCGCTTTAATTGGCATCTCTTTTTCAAAAGAATACTTCAATTACACTTCTGATTTTATGCCTCGAATGCATCACTTCTCCGAATTTATGGGTGCTATTATTATGGCCACTTTCGGTGGCGTTGTTGTCGTTTCTGCGTCTGACTTACTCACCTTCTTTTTGGGATTAGAGCTAGCGACTATCCCCATGTACGCTTTAACGGCTTGGAATAAAAAAGACTCTCTTGGCTCCGAAGCCGCTACTAAGTTCATTTTAATGGGGTCTGTAGCAACAGCCTTTGAAATTTTTGGCTTTAGTTATCTTTATGGGTTTTCTGGATCTATGCATTTTCAAGAGATCGCGGTTCGAGTTTTGGAAAATCCAAACTCCCCTCTCCTTTGGATTTCAGTATTATTTTTACTTTCGGGAATCGGGTTTAAACTGACCTTGTTTCCTTTTCACACTTGGGCACCTGATGTTTACGAAGGGGCGCCCACTCCTGTAACAGCGATTCTTTCAGTTTCGTCCAAAGCAATCGCTATTTCTTTTGTGGCTGTTCTTGTTTTTGGCCCTTTGCATGGCATTAAAGAGCAAATGGCTCCTTTTTTAGGTTTACTTGCCGGCATAACTTTATTTATAGGTAATTTAGGGGCATTAAAACAGTATAAACTACGACGTTTTATGGCTTATAGCTCCATTTCACAAGCAGGCTATGTTTTATTAGCCTTACTTGGCCCACGTGAAACAGCAGGCGCCGCCATAATTTATTATTTATTTATTTACGCTTTTTCAAATTACCTCGCCTTCTTTATTTTTGGTATTATTGAACGAAACCGTCCAGAAACGTTCAATTCTTTGCGCGGTCTCTCTCGTGAAAACCCGTTTTTGGCAGTGGCGCTCGTCATTGCCCTTTTCAGTTTAGCTGGAATCCCCCCTCTTGCCGGTTTTTTCGGCAAATTCCAGTTGTTTTTTAGTGCAGCACAAAACCATCACTATTTTTTAATCACATTCGCCATATTAAACAACGTTTTAGCCCTATACTATTATATACAGTTAATCAAAAGTGCCTGGGTTGATGAACCCGACCCCAGTTTATTTCGTTTAATTGTCAATTTACGACAAAAAGTTTGGATTGTATTGCTTTCAGTCGCTATTGTGTTAGGCGGCGTTTTACCTTTTTTCATCAATAATGTTTTCAAAATCATTACTTATTAAAGGTTTGGAAGTTTTGCGAAAGAAGTTATTTATATATTTTGCTTACCATTTCAAAGGAATTTTATGAAATCTCTTTCTATACTCGCCTCTATGGCTCTAGTTTTCACTCTCTCTGCCTGCAATGAAGCTTCCGCTCAGGGTGGGTCTACTAAAAAGCTTCAAACCCAAGTCGATAGCCTTTCTAAAGACCTCGCTAATGTGAAGAGCGAATTTGAAGTCTTAAAATATGGATTAGAGAAACGTGGTATTTCTATCGATGAAATTCGCATCGAAATGGAACAGGCAAACGCTGTTTGGGACATTCCCGATGGGCAGAGTCCGGTGTATGGAAACACAAAAAATCCAAAACTCACTATTGTTGAATTTACCGAGTTTCAATGCCCTTATTGCAACAATATTGCTCCCGTTATACAAGGGTTAATGAAGAAATACCCCAATGAAATTAAATTTGTTTACAAACACTTTCCGTTAAGCTTTCACGCTAACGCTCCAGCTGCTGCTGCAGCAAGTATAGCCGCTCAAAATCAAGGCAAATTTTGGGAATATAGGTATGCTCTCTCTCCCCACTTCAAAGACCTAACGCCAGAAACCTTCGAAAAGGTGGCTAAAGAAGTCGGTTTGGACATGGTGAAGTTCAAAAAAGATATGGTCCTCGATGCTGCAAAACAGGCGAGAATCAACGAAGAATTCCAATTAGGCGTTAAAGTAGGCGTTCAAGGCACTCCAAATTTCTTTATTAATGGAAAACGCCAAGATCGATTCAGTGTTCAGTTAGTCGAAAAACTGCTACAAGAAATGAAATAATAAGGAAAAATGCACAATAGCTAGTTTTTTCTCCATTAGTTTAGAATAAACGCTTTTTGTATACGAATCTTTTATTTTACCGTTTTAAAACAGCCCGCTTTAATATTATCTTGATTAAAGATATTCAACTCAAACCAAACAAGGAAGTGCTGCATGATAAAGCAAATCTTTAAAGTAGCCACAGTCATTCTTCTCGGAATCGCTGTGACTACCTCTATAGCTCAGCCACGCCCGCCTCGTTTAGTCGTTTATAAGTTCTTTGACGAGCAGTATCGTCAAGGCGGCTTTGACTACGCGTACGGTGGAAAAAGCAAAGGCATCACCATTACTAAAGAAGGTGGTTACAAATCGAAAGCCGCCGTTCACATTAATCTAGACCCTAAAGATTACTCTGGTGCGTCTATTTGCTTATATAACGAAACCTTTGATTTCTCTAAATACATGTTGGATTCCAAATTGGAATTTTACATTAAAGGGAAAGAAGGTGGAGAACAACTACTTATCGGTCTTTTAGATGAAGAAATCACCGATGGCAAAAAGACTCAAGTCAAAATGCCTCTAAATAAATATGTGCAAATCACTAAAGAATGGCAAAAAGTTTCCGTTCCTTTAGTTGATTTCCCAGATCGCGGGCTCTATTGGGATCAAACCAAGAAAACGGAACTGCCCGCTCGCATCGATTGGGATAAAATCGCCGAAATCCGCTTTTCAATTGATAAAGGCACTAACGCCTCTTTTGATGTCTGGATTGATGATATCGAAGTCGTCAAAGGCAACGTAAAAGCTAAGGCAAAACCAAAAGTCGTTTATTGGGATGAAAGCAATGAAGTCGTTAACGGCCCAAAAAATCCAGAAAAACTCGACGGCAAAGCAAAAACATTGGCCACTTTCTATGACAATAGCATAAAGGGATTCAGCTACGGTTACGGCGGTCTTACCGCTCAAAAAGAGCTCGATTCTAAAACAGCAGGTAACCCGAACGTGCTTGCGATGTATATCGACAATAATGATTGGTCTGGCGTTAGTTACTCTTTAGGTGAAGGCAAATTTATCGACCTTTCTAAAGTACGCAACGACGGTGGTCTTTACTTTTGGGTTAAGGGCAAACTCGGTGGCGAGAAACTCTACATCGGTATTATGGACAATCAAGGAAACGACGTCAAGAGTCAAACTAAAATCGCCTTAAGCGATTGGATTAAAATCACTAAAGATTGGCAACTCGTAAAAATCCCTTTGAAAAAGTTTATGGATAAAGGCAAGGCTTGGGACGCTAACAAGCAAGCAGAAGTCACCAAAGACGTAAAATGGGACAAAATCCAAGAAGTGCGTTTTTCTGTCGGCAAAGGCGAAAATGCGGGTGATCCTGGCAAGCCAGCTCCAGTTACCATTTATGTTGACCAAATAACATTTACTGAAAACGTCGATTGGGTTGACCCAGACAAGAAATGGGATTCCTTCAAATCAAACGCCCCAGATCTTGTCCTCAGCGACTTTGAAGGCAAGTGGGCTACTGAGCTATGGGAACCATCAACTGGTCCTAAATCTCAGTTAAAGCATTCCATTGGCAAGGGAAACCTTGACGGCAATAGTTTAAATGTGGAACACTACCTCCTCGCCGACTGGGTTGACGTTGTTCTAGATATGAAAAAACGCAACCGTGAAGCCAAGTACCGCGACTGGACTAAGCACTGGGGCATTATGTTCGATGTCTATTCAGACAAGGCATGGCAGTCCATTACAGTTCAAGTCAGTGATGATGGCAACGAAATTTTTGTTTCTAACACAGGTGTTCCAAAAGGAAGAAGTACGGTTCTAGTTCCTTTCCGCTCTTTTGTGAAGTTCCCTTACTACCAGCCACCTGAAGCCAAAGAAAATGGCATCTTCGACCTTAAAAACGTCATTAGCCTCGACTTTAAGCCAAGTGGTGAAGGCACCAGCGGTAGTTTCCAAGTGGATAACATCCGCTTGACCAACAAACGCGAATTACCTAAAATCGATCGCCCTGCTGTTGTTAAGGCCACCATCAAGGGTGACTTTAATGAGGTGATCAATCCTAAAATTGCAGATGGTATTTTTGGAATCAATGCCGCTCTTTGGGATGGAGATCTCCTAGAAGCTCGTGGTGCAAAAACACAAACTGTTGATTATGTCAAACGCATTAAGCACGGTATTATTCGTTACCCTGGTGGATTACGCGCCGATGACGATCACTGGAAAGAAATTCTCGACAATAAAGACTGGATGGTCGATACCGATGAATTCCTCGAATGGATGAAGAAAACCGATGCTGAAGCAATGTTTACCGTCAACTTTGGTAGCGGCACTGCTGAAGAAGCGGCTGCTTGGGTAAAAC
>DUVD01000084.1 GCA_012841225.1 Fibrobacter sp. | reverse complement strand
TCTCTTTGGGTATATTGGTATGGCAAAAATGGCAATCATCAAATTCTTTTTTCTCAACGCTCTTTTTGGTCTGATTCTACTTCTCGTTTCCAATGGCACTTTGATTATATTAATGATGTTTTTGCTGTTTATAATAACATCGACCAACGAAACAAATTCACTGCCGTCGATCTTCCCGTTGACGAATGGGCATACCTAACTCTATTATTTAAGGATGGTTTGCTTTCTATGTTTGTTAATGGGGTGCGTTATGGAGAGCCGGCGTCGTTTGTCCCAACAACACTAAATAACCCTGTACCGCTTCGAGTGGGGGGCAATGAAGTCGATGTTGAAAGTTGGAATGGCATTTTAGATGAAATTCGCGTGGAGCGAGTGGCTAGATCTGATGCTTGGATTCGCTTTAATTATGAAATGCAAAAAGCAGCTAGAAATTAAAAAAAAGCCCCAGTAGAGGGGCTTTTTTTAATCAAAGAGATTAAGAAAACTTGATTACACCAGAAGGGCAAGAATCGACAGATTCTTGAATTTCAGCTTCGAATGCAGAGAAATCAGCGTCTTCGTTAACGACCATTTTATCTGGAACGGTGAACACTTCGGGGCAGATTGCTTCGCAAGCGCCGCAAGAAACGCATTCGTCGTTAGATTCGTCGAGCCAAACTTTTGTAATTGCCATAGTTATACCTTTGTTGATGGTTTGCAAATATCCAAGAATATAATAAATTGTAACTGAATAAGCATTTATTTCCTAAATTTTGGAAAGCATTTTAAGAAGGATAGGCGTTAATGAAAAAAGTAGTTATAAAAATAGGTGGAAGTTTCGCTGTTGATGAAGGGAAATTATCTGATTTTGTAGCTGCAGTCTCATCACTTCCTAGAGACGAGTATCGCTTATGCATTGTGCATGGCGGTGGTAAGGACATTAACGAAAACATAGCCTTGCTTTCTGAAAAGCCTACTTTTATAGAGGGGCTTAGAGTTACTACACCAAATATTATGAAAATGGTCGAAATGACTTTATCTGGTCATGTTAATAAAAAGTTAGTTCGTTTATTTTTAGATAACAGTTGCCCTGCGATTGGCATTTCTGGTGTTGATGGCGCTCTTTTCGAAGTAGAAAAGAGAAAAAGCGAGCACGATCTCGGTTTGGTTGGCGATATTTGCAAAGTCAATCCCAAAATAGTTCATGACTTATGGAATGCGGGTTGGACTTCTATCATTAGTCCCATCTCTTTAGGGGCGGGGCTTTCATGGAATGTCAATGCCGATACAGCGGCTTCTGAATTAGCGGCCGCGTTAGAAGCAGATCAATTTATTTTGGTGAGCGATGTACCTGGCGTTTTAGATATCAATAAAAAAGTAATGGCGAACCTCGATGAGGTTGCTGTGGAACGCTTAATCGCCGAAGGCGTGATTTCAGGTGGCATGATCCCCAAAGTGCGTGAGAGCATTAAGTCTTTACGACGAGGATTAAAATCGATACACATTGTCGGTTGGAAAGACGCCGAACACCTAAAAAAACAAATTAATGGAGATTTGAATTATGGAACAATTTTGCAATAACTCTTGCTTTGAAGAAGATAAAAAATGCATTGCGCCTCTTTATGGAAAGGCTTCCGTCGACTTTGTAAAAGGCAAAGGCTCGTACCTTTTTGACGCCGAAGGCAACAAGTACTTGGATTTTGTTTCTGGTATTGCCGTTAACGCATTAGGCCACGCGCACCCTGCTGTGGTCAAGGCCATTCAAGAGCAGGCAGCTAAATTCACTCATGTGAGCAACCTGTACCCCAATGAAAACCAAATACACTTAGCACGCAAACTACTCGCTAATAGCGATTTTGATAAGGCCTTTTTTTGCAATTCGGGCACAGAGGCCAACGAAGCAGCCATTAAATTCGCTAGGAAGTATTTTAATAGAAATGGCCAACCAGACAGGGCCAAAATAGTCACTTTTTTCAACAGCTTTCATGGGAGAACCTTTGGCGCTCTTTCGGCGACAGGACAACCTTCTTTGCGTGAAGGATTTGGTTCTATGCCTGGCGATTTTGTACACGTTTCTTGGAACGATGTAGAGGCATTAAAAGCAGTGGTCAACGAAAGTACTTGCGCTATTATGCTCGAGCCTCTCGTTGCCGAGGGCGGTGTTATGACGATTAGTTCCGAAATGGTAACTACTGTTAATGGCCTACGCGAAAAATTTGGCTGTTTAGTCATCGCCGATGAAATTCAAACGGGTATGGGGCGCTTAGGGACTTTCTTAGGTTCAGAATTTTACGGGCTTAAAGCGGATATTGCCTCTTTAGCAAAGGCTTTAGGGGCAGGGCTTCCTCTTGGCGCCACGTTAATGAGTCAAAAAATCGCTGATTCATTAAAGCCTGGAGATCATGGCACTACCTTTGGTGGAAACCCTGTTGCCTGTGCTGCAGGCCTCGCTGTGGTAAATGAAATCACAAAACCTCTTTTCTTAGAATCGGTTAAAGAGCGATCTAAAGAAATGAAGGCTGGCTTAACAATGCTCGCTTCCAAATACAGTTTTCTTGGTGAAATTCGTGGTGAAGGGCTTTTGTTAGGGGTATGCTCAGAAAAACCCGTTGCCGACATTATCACCTTGGCTCGCGCAGAAGGCCTTTTGATTTTAAGGGCAGGAGCCAATGTGCTTCGTTTTTTACCCCCTTTAAACGTAAGTGCTGCTGAAATAGAAGAAGCCCTGCAAAAAATGGATAAAGTTTTAGCCAAAATTTGTTAAAAAGCTTATCTTCTTTATGAGGGCTTTATGAATAGAAAATTAGAAATCCTGGTTTTAACGACTTTAGTTTTTGGCTTTGTCTCTTGTAAATCAGAACCACCAGAACGTTCTTTTAAAGAGCAATCGCTTATTAAAGAGCAATTGCTTATTAAAGAGAAAACGCTTATTAAAGAGCAAGCCCTTGTTGTTGAAAGTTCTTCTTCCTCTATAGAGATTCAGTCATCATCCATAGAAGCACTCTCCTCTTCATCGGTATTAAAAAAAGTAAAAATAGAGCCTTGTTCTTTAACTGTAGAGAATGCATCTGGGTCGGGCTCTTATTTAGAAGGAGAAAGAGTGCTTTTGTTTCCAGTAGATAAAACCGATTCTGGCCTTTGCTTTCGCGAATGGGAACTCAATGCAGGTGACCAAAAATACTTGGAGATGGACGGGAATTCCGATACCGCCTGGTTGTTAATGCCTAAGACTCCTTTGATTGTAAAAGCGTTGTTTCGCTCTTGCTACGAAGGTTTAGAAAGCATTGAAATTGGCAATTTAAAATGGACAGCTAAAAACATAAACATTAAGACATTTTCAAATTCTTGGTGCTATGAGGGTAAGAGAGAAAATTGCAATCGATATGGACGTCTATACGATTTCAATAAAGCACAAAAAATTTGCCAATCGGGCTGGCGGTTACCCACAGAAAAAGACTGGGATGATTTGGCCAAAGCCATTGGCAAAGAAGGTGGATTAAAATTAAAATCTCGTGAGGGTTGGTCCGCAGAAGACGACAGCTCTGGAAATGGAATAGATCTATTTGGTTTTGCGGGGTTACCTGCGGGCATTTTTTACGAAGGTGATTTTTTATACCAAGGTCTTTTCGCTTATTTTTGGACAGCCACAGAGTCAAGCGCCGATGCCGCTTGGTTTAGAAGCCTGAGTTTTGATAGTGATGAAATCTATAGTCACTCTAATTATAAACAGGCTGCTTATTCTGTGCGCTGCGTTCAAGATTTATAAATTAATCGAATTTGACTTTCGGGGCTGTTTTAGCCTCGGCATCCCCTGCAAAAGGCACCTTAGGGATGAAGCCCATAGAGTTAGCAACAAGATTAGTGGGGAATTGTCGGATGAAGGAGTTAAAATCTTTAACGGCTTCATTGTAGCGCATACGACCAACTGAAATTCGGTTTTCTGACCCTTCTAACTGAACTCGCAAGTCCTGAAACCCTTTATTGGCTTGTAGCGTGGGGTAGTTTTCTGTAATCATCATTAAGCGTTGTAATGCGCCACCTAAAGAAGCCTGAGACTGTTGGAAACGAGCCATTGCCGCTTCATCATTCACCATTTTTTCATCGACTTGAACCACGCCACCCATTCTACTTCTAGCGTTAATCACTTCGGTTAGCGTGCTTTTTTCAAAATTGGCCTCACCCTGAACAGAAGCCACAATATTTGGAATTAGATCAAATCGACGCTGGTAAGCGTTTTCCACTTGTGCCCACTTTTCCATTACGTTTTCATCGAGGATAACGGTTTTGTTGTAAGAGCCGACCACTTTTGACCCTAGAATAAGGGCGATTAGTGCGACAATAACTGCAATGATGATAAGGATTTTTTTCATGTAATCTCCATGGTGTCTATTATTTGAACTATTTCTGTAACGGCTAAAATATAGTCGTTTGCTCGCTTGGCAACTTCATCTTCATCTCTTGTGGGCGGCGCAATTTTTAGAAAGGGGTACTCTTCATAAACGCAATCGTGATTTTCTGGGTAACGCCGGTGCTTCAGGTAATAAATGCCATAAAACAGGGGTAACGAGATTTTTTCTGTATCTAAAAAGAAATCCAAAAGAGTACGACCTTCTTTCATGTATACAAAGCGACGGCGTAGTTGAATAAGCTGCCCCCGAAGTTCTCTTTCACATTGTAGGCGCAGCGCATTTAAGTCTGTTTCAAATAAACAGACAGGTTCTTCGCCTAAAAGGAGTGCATGCCGGTGAGCCATGTGCAAAAACTCTAAAGGGAATGTGTCTTTAGATTGTTCAATGCCTTCTTTTGTAAAAAAGAATCCAAAAAAAACACCTGTTTTAGCAGCGCTTTTTAAAAGCCCTTGAAGGGGCTGTAAGGCTTGAGGAGAGTTATCTTTTAATATAAAGCTCATTTCCCATTTCTCTTTAAAGGCATTAAACCCAGGCATTAGGCAGTCGCCGTGTAAAAAAGCGGAAATCAAATTATCGCCCAAAGCTTCGGTTAGCCACTCGGCCCACATTGATTTTTCAAATTCAGGAATACTTAAAATGCGTTTCATAAAACCTCCTACCAAGAACCACCAGAGCCACCGCCACCAAAGCGCCCGCCACCAAAGCCACCACCAAAACCACCGCTAGAACCACCATAAGAACCGCCCCCACCGCGAGAATGGCCACCACGTCCTTGAGTTAGAAGCATTAAGAGTAGAATCCGGCGACCCGTTTTGGTGAATAATAAAAAGGCGATTAGAATTAAAATGAGAATGAATTGAAAAATAGAAAATGGCGCGGATTCTCTGACAACGGCAATGTTTGATAAATCGGCATCGTTTAAACTTAATTCAATTTGCTTTTCTTTTGCTACGTGTGAGGCAATAACCCAAGCGAGAGACAAAATGCCTTCACCATATTTTTTTTGTTTAAAGGCGGGCACTAGGGTTTCTTGTTGGAGCTTTTCGACTAAAACATCTGGCAAGTAAGTTTCACTGCCGTAACCAACCTCTACACTTCGGCGTTTTTGATTCATAGCAACAAAAATAAGGATACCTTCGTCGACACCCTTTTTTCCTATGCCCCAAGATTCAGCTATTTTTAAAGCGAATTCTCTGGGATCTTCTTCTCCAATGTCTTGGTATAAAGCTGCAGCAAGCGTCACTTTTGTTTTATTGTATAATTCTTGAGCAATAAGATTGAACGTTTTGGTCTCTTGCGCGCTTAGCAAGCGATTGTCGTCAAACACATAGGAATTTACTGGTAGCTGCGCAAATAAAAGTGAAGCGAAGAGTAATAGGTAAAGCCAAATACGATTCATGACCTTAAGATAGCATTATTCTTTACATAAGAAATCAGCTTGAGAATAAAAATCAGAGAGATCTATTGTTTCGAGCACTTTTGTGACGGCATCGTATTCTGTTTTAGCGACTACTTTTTCTTTCTTCAAAAAGTGAATTTGACGCCCTTTTAGCTGCAGTGCGATTTCGTAAGAGATGATGTTGTTTCTGCCGGCTTGCATGGACTTTTTAATATTGGAAGACATTTTGACTTCAATAACGTTGGATTTATTTTTGTCGTCGTGAAAAAAGGAGTTTTGCGCTAATCGACGTTCTATGATGTTGCAAATATTAATAGCTTCGTTACAAGATAGGTAGTATGAACATTTGTTTTTCTTAGTTTTGTAGTTGATTTCTAAATTTTTATCTAAGCCGCTCTTTTTTAAAACAGCGGGCGGGAGGTTTGCCGAAATTTCAACGGTAAAAGGCCCGCGTTCAAAGTTGACGTTTTTTAGTGAAAAAGAAACTTCTCCTGCTTCTTTGGTGTATCTTTCGCCTAAAGTTTTTCCACTCTGAATTACAAAAACAGGAAAGTTAGGGATAGGCCCTTGCTCATCTGAAACATACACCGTAAACGAAGGCAGTGTAGGGGTTGTAATTTCATATTCTTTGGTGTCTTTAACCGATAAAGAAACATGCTTAAGTTTTTCAATGACTCGCTCTTCTAATTCTTTTTCGTAGCTCGATAAATTAAAGGAGCTGTCTAGTGGATAAAAGTCAGCGAGAGATGCTATTAAAGCAGGGTGTTTTAAAACAAGTGTTTTTAGCGCAGCCAATGCTTCAAGAGCATCCGCATATCGTTTTTGGTTGATCAATTTAATGATTTCAGTTTCTGCTTGCTTTACGTCTTTTTGATTGTTTTGAATTTTGAGACGTAAATCCGAAGAGAGTTCATCTAAATCGATAGAAGCAAAAGCGACAAACTTTTTCCCTTCTTTTGGTTTAGGAGTGACTCGTATTCCTTTTAAAAATACATTGGACTGTACTTGATTTGAAACGGCAAGGTTTTTGTTAAAAGAAGAACTGGCTCCTTGTTTGGTCTCTCTTTTGGTCAATTTTTGAGAGGTAGAAACCTGCGTTGCAATTTGCTTCGCGATGCCCGCCATGGCAGCGTTGTTCGCCTCTTCTTGTGATTCTGCAGAATACCCTGTATAGCTTATGACTCTCGAGGCGTATGAAGCTGTCGAGATCATAAACACGATAAGGAAAATAGCAGAAAGGCGATTCATTTTATTTGAGTTCCATTAAAATAAGCTTTCTAGAAATGTTGTTTTTAGAAATAGTCGCTACACTTTTTAAATTGGTTCTAATAGAGCTATAGACCTCGTGAGAGTCGGCGTGTTTTTTAGGATCCGCATAGATAATCAAATCCATCGTTTTACTGGTCATCGAATTGACTGTCACTTTGTTAAAAACAGATTTCAGAACTCTTAAAACGGCGTCGTGGATATCTTCAATTTGCGATCCAGAAAAAGAGCCTTTAGTATTAATGACGGCTTTATACTGAATTCCATTTTTTTGGTCGGCGTTCCAATAAGAAAGAATTTTCTTTTCGAGGCTCGGCATTGCCTTGCGTGCTGCTGATTGACTTAGAGCACGTGTGTTGGCATTGTACCCACTATTGTTTTTTACTTCACTTGTTTGACTACCGAGCAACCTAGCAGTTGCTGTTTCGTAAGCATTAATCTCGGCTACAACCATCTCCCCTTGAATGCTTCCAGAAAAAGTGAGGTAGATGTCAGCCCCAAGAGCTAGGCTTACCAAGTAGGAGAAGTCTTCTTCTGCACCAGCAATTTCTTGTTGCATTTGAATGACTTCGTCAAGTTTATTCTGGCCTTCTAGTGATTTCACTTCATAACGTTTTTGCGTTAAGTAAGAGTTAATGGCTTCCATCATGGCTTTTGAAGAGGGTTCGTTCTGAATGATGAAAACATCACCGGCATCTTTAGCTTTGA
>DUVD01000004.1 GCA_012841225.1 Fibrobacter sp. | reverse complement strand
TCAAGGTCATCGCTCATACGGAGTTGGCGTTCCGCATCATTTGCCACAGTTTGCGATGCGCGATTAGAGAGTAAGTTTGTAAGGAAGTTGGCTATCTCTTCTTGCACTAAGTCCAAATGAGCCTCGGCAGCAAATATAGCGTCTTGTTTTTTTCGTGTTTCAGGTCCATTAGTTAAAGAGATTCGAAGATCGCTCATCATCTTTTTAACCGTTTGGTTCATCAGTAAAATTTCGCGATTAGATTGCGTAATAGCAGCAAAAGGAGACGTTAAAAGTGGGTAATCAAGTTTTGTGGCCACCACTTTCCTTTTGACGCTCTTTTGCTTAAATAGTTTTTCTAAAACCTTAGCGATTAACCCAGTAAATGGTAATAACACAAAAAGATTGGCCACGTTAAAGATGGTATGAAAAGTGGCAATCGAAGCCGTCATGTAAGGCGCTATAGAAGCTCCATTAACGGTTTTAATTACATCTGGTTCTGGAATATGAAAAACGAATTCTAAGACAAACTGAACAAACTGCAGGTAAGGTCTAAATATAACTACAACCCAAAGCACACCAAACACGTTAAAGAAAATATGAAACAATGCCGCACGGCGAGCGGCGCGCCCTGTGCCAATGGATGCCAAAAACGCTGTAGCTGTAGTACCAATATTTTGCCCCAAAACAAGAGCCGCTGCACTTTCGAAGCCAATAAGTCCTTGATGGGCCATAGCGATAGTGACACCAAGCATTGCAGAAGAAGACTGCAGAACAGCCGTAAGCAAGGCACCTATCAGAACACACTTTACAAGTCCATAAAAGGTACTCGCATCAAACATCGTCATAAACGAACAAAATTCTGGCGATTCAGAAAGGGGTTCTAAGGCGTTTTTCATGCCTTCAAGACCCATAAAAACAAGGCCCAGGCCTAAAAAAGCCAGGGCTGTGTGTTTAACGGTTTCTTTTTCAACGAAACAATATATTAAACCAAATATACCCGCAAGCGGCATGCCGTACTTGCCTATATTCAATACAAGCACCCAACCCGTAACGGTCGTACCGACGTTGGCCCCCATAATAACGCCAATAGCTTGTTTAAGCAACATTAATTCGGCGTTGACAAAACCGATGACCATTACAGAGGTGATTGAACTAGACTGGACTAAAAAAGTGACAAGGACACCGACCAACACACCTAAAATTCGGTTATTAGTGACAGCACCAATCAAGCTTTTGAGAGAGGGACCGGCAACCGTTTGCAAGCCATCGGACATGAATTTCATGCCCATTAAAAAAAGTCCTAAACCACCAACCAAAAAAGCTATCGTATTCATTACTAGGGACACTTGTTCCTCGTTTTCTTTTTCAATATCAAATTAATCTAAAATTTAGAAATTGCATATCGCTTTTCAATAAAAAATCGTTATTTTCGTTGTATTATTTTCTGTTTTATTGCTCTCTTTAGCACTACAGAGGTAGAAAAACGGCAAAAGCAACTATTCTTGATAAAAGCTTAACTTTTTTTTTACTTCTTGCAAAAGTTTGACAAGAGAACCTTCGTTTGAAAGGTAAACGATTTGTTCGTGCTGGGGCAAAGGAACGTCTTTTTGAAGGGCAATTCGTGCTAAAGCATCTTCTTTAGAAAGACCTCGCGCAATTAATCGCTCCAATCGAACCTCATCTGGCGCACTAACAATCCATACAGCAGAAAGGCTTTTTACAAAATGAGGCAGCTTATATAAAAGAGCCGCTTCAACAAAAGCGATAGGGAAAAAACTAGAAGACTCTGCCCACTCCTCTAAAAGGCGGTTTTGTTCTTTTTCTAAGACAGGGTAGAGGATTTTTTCTAGATCGAGCCTCGCTTGCGTATTATTAAAAATAAGACTTCTCATTTTGATGCGATCGACACCTTGCGGAGTCAAAAACTCACTCCCAAAGCGGTTTGCAATAGCCAAGCGCACTTCTGAATTATAGGCATAAAGCTCGTGCACTAGGCAATCGGCGTCTAAAACAGGGCATCCCATTTGACAAAGAAAACGGCCTACCGCCGATTTTCCCGAACCGATCAAACCAGTAATTCCTATACGAAGCATATTCTAAATGTAATTTAATCGAAGAGGCCTTTTAAGAACAAAAAGCAATTTTTCTATTTTAACAACATGAACCAAAAAGAATTAAACGCGGCAATCGTATCTAACGCCAAAGAAACACAAGAAGATGCAGAGCGCTATTATCGCCAAATTTTACTGCCTTCGGTAGGCGAAAAAGGACAAGAGATTATTCAGTCTCTTCGCATTTTAATTTTTGGGTCTGGAGCACTAGGATGCTCTTGTGCTGAATTATTAACTAGAGCAGGCGTTCAGTTTTTACGTTTAGTCGACAGAGATGTTGTAGAATGGAGCAACCTACAGCGTCAGCATTTGTTTGACGAGTCAGATGCTCGAGAGAGACGCCCTAAGGTGGACGCTGCTAAGCGACGCTTAGAAAACATTAATCATCGTGTAGAAATCGAAGCCATTGTTTTAGATGTCAACGCCACAAATATCGAATTACTTTTAAAAGGGGTAGATGCTGTTATTGATGCCACCGATCGTTTAGAAGAACGATATCTACTAAATGATGTTTGCGTAAAACATGGTATCCCTTGGGTTTATGCAGCCATTCGAAGAACTTCTGCTGTATGGATGCCGTTAACTTCACCTAATGGGCCATGTTTAAGATGTGTATTTCCAGAAAAGCCAGAAAAAGAAACATTAAATGCAGGGGTCTGGGGACCTGCCGTATCAACGACAGGTGGTATGGAGGTTTCTCAACTGCTTCGCTATTTTATTGAAGGAAAGCCCGATTCATCGACTTCTGTTTTAACGGAAATGAATTTATGGAATAATACTTTCGTTCAAATTCCCGTGTCAAAAAATCCAAAATGCCCTTGTTGTGTTGGAAAAGAGTTTGCGTTCTTAAATAAAAAATCATTTTAAGTTTTTCAAAAAAGCTCAGTTAAGGACACCTCTAAAATCTCATTTTTTGTTCAAACTTACGAATACCACCAATATTCTTGAATTTTGTGCTTATCCAATTGCTAATGCCTCTCGTCAAACCAATTTTTAGGAGTGCTCTTAAATAGAAAATTTTGGATGCAGTCAAAATGAAAGCCTAACGTTTTAAAACAAAAAAAGGACACCGAAGCATCCTTTTCTTGTTGCAGAGGAGAGAGAGGGATTTGAACCCTCGGTCCCCGTGAGGAGACTACGGTTTTCGAGACCGTCCCAATCGACCACTCTGGCATCTCTCCAAGTAAAACTAAATGTAGAAAAAAAAATCCGATTTATGAACCCTATTTTTTGACGCGCATTTTTAATTAATAGATATTCATAATGTTTTCAAATTTTGTATTGCTAATTTCCTAAAGCCAATTTGACCGCATTTGCATTGTATTCAGGGCTATATTGCCTTTTTCGTTTCTCTTCTGACATAGGATACCTCTTTCAGATATAAATATACCTGATGGTTGTGTCCGTTAAAATGGTACATGTCAGATTCTGGCATCTCCCGATCTCGGACTTCCACCGAGTAG
>DUVD01000083.1 GCA_012841225.1 Fibrobacter sp. | reverse complement strand
TTAGAGCAACACCGCCCAGACGCTGTTCGGCCAAGAGTGCTCCACGAATTTGAAGCTTCGTTTATTTCTCCAAAATCTCATGGTCTTTTTATGAAAGCACTTCACTATGGTATGGTGAGTTCTTCTCAGGGAGAGTTGATTATTGATGAGCTTCTTGAGTCAGATTCTCTTGGTTTGTTGCCAGACACCATGGAAAACGCCTTGACTAAAACTTGGAAGCGAAACACTGCCATTTACAATAAAGTACGGTTAAACTAGTATGCAAACCCGCGTAAAAGTCATTGGTGCTGGCCTTGCTGGCTGCGAAGCAGCTCTTCAGCTTGCTAGTCAAGGCTTTTTTGTGGACCTTTATGAAATGAGGCCACATCTAGAAACTCCAGCACACCGCGGCGGGGATCTCGCTCAATTAGTTTGTTCTAATAGTTTTAAAGGGCTTGGTAAAACATCTGCTCACGGGCTACTTAAAAATGAACTCACCATGCTTGGTTCTTTTTTAATTGAAGAAGCAAAAAAAGCACAAGTGCCTGCTGGAGAATCGCTCACTGTTAACCGAAAAGTCTTTAGTGAGTTGGTCGAAAAAAGAATTTTAGAATGCGATCGTATTACTTTGCATCGAGAAGAAGTGACTACTCTCGCAGGCGACATCCCCACGATTATAGCTGCCGGCCCTTTAGCAAGTGATGCACTCGCCGATTATATTTTTAAAAAATTAGGGAACGGGCGTCTTCATTTTTTTGATGCCATTGCTCCCGTCGTCGAAACCGATAGCATCGATTTTAATCACGCTTTTTACAGAAATCGTTGGGAAAAGGGAGATACGGCCGATTTTATCAATTGCCCTTTAGACGTAGAAACCTATGACGCCTTTGTGGCTAAGCTACGCGAAGCCGATTTGATGGAACCCAAGCCTTTTGAAAAAAATGAACTCTTTGAAGGCTGTCTCCCTATAGAAGAAATGGCACGCCGCGGTACTGAAACCTTACGATTTGGCCCCATGCGACCGGTTGGCCTTGGACTCGGCAACAATGGTAAAAAATGGCATGCGGTAATTCAGCTTAGAGCAGAAAATGCTCAAAAAACACTTTTCAATATGGTTGGTTTTCAGACTCGTCTAAAATGGAATACGCAAAAAGAATTATTTTCGATGGTGCCCGCTTTAAAAAATGCTCAGTTTGCGCGTTTAGGCTGCATGCATCGCAACACCTTTATCGAAAGTCCTAAGCTTTTAAAGCCTTCACTTCAACTTAAAAGAGGTCTGCCCGGCTGTGAAGACCTCCCCCCTATTTGGTTTGCAGGGCAAATCACGGGTGCTGAAGGGTACACTGAAGCAATTGCTACGGGGTGGTACGCCGCTTGGAATCTAGTAAGCACACTAAGACATGGTGTACCGAGTTTACTGCCGGTAGAGAGCTGCATCCGCTCGTTAACCGACCAGCTGGTTAGCCCCAACCCCGATTTTCAACCAATGAATTTTAATTTCGGTTTATTACCGCACCTCACCGAAATGAAAAAGAAGAATAAAAAAGAAATATTAGCAGCACAAGCAGAAGAAGCAGTGCTTGAATGGATAAGAAAATACCCCCACCGCGATTCGAACGCAGGTTTCACCCTTAGGAGGGGCGCGCTCTATCCAACTGAGCTATGAGGGCATTTGAAAAGCGAAGATAGAATTATTTATAGACTCTTGCAATAAAAACAGAAGCCATCAGCGCATTTTTCCGGAACTAAGTACATCCATCATATTAAAAGGGCGCGCTGTTCCTTTTTTAAGCTCTCCGGCTAAAAACAAAACGGCATCGACCGTTCCTTCGGCATAAACGTGCCTACCGCAAACATTATGCTGAAATTCAAAATGCACGGACTTGTCGGCACTATCCAAAGAATAAGTATGAAAGGCGTGTCCTGTTAAGTCCTGCGCTGGCACTTTCATGCGGCCGAGCTGCTGCGACTCATCGCGTACTAACTCAATATTGGACTCAGAAAAATCAAATCCCATTTTTTGAAATGATGCAACCACGGCTTTCGCGGTGCCACTAGTATCTGCTTTTGTTTTTTGATGGCTTTCAACAACACTTAATTTATAGTCGCTAAACGCTGTAGGAAATTCAGTCGCTAAGTATTCAATCATGGCTTGAAATGCTACGATTTGTTTAGCCATATTGGGTGCAATCACGCTGGGGTGTTTGTGTTTGGCTACTAGTTCATTTAAAACCGAGCGATCACCACCTGTAGTCCCCATAACAAAAGGAATGTTATGCTTAACATAAAAAGCAGCATTGTCATTTACAGCAGAAGGGTGCGTATAATCGATACAAATCAAATCAGGGTATTTTTTTAAAATGTCGGTTATCAAATTTTCGCGAGAACTAGGTTTCAAAAGTGAAATCCACTTGCCGGCGACATTGGCTTCCGTTTCTTCAATCATCTCGCCTGTTAGCGAAAAAGGCACAAGGTTTAAACCCCTAGCCACGCAAGTTTCAGCGACCATTCGACCCATGTTTCCAGGGATTCCGTTTACCATTACAAAAACAGACATAAATTCATCCTATTTCTTTTCATTAACACACAAACTAGTAAAAACCTAGCTTTTACAAAAAAAACGCACCACCTTAAACAAGTGATGCGCAGAAAATCATTTCTTTTTCATAAACTGTACATAAGCATTGAGTGTATCGCAAAAAACTTGGTCAGGAGAGTTATCCCCCGCAATCCAAGTCACGATTCCATCATCGTACTTAGAAAGCACAGCAGCAGTTTTCTCTCGATACTCCGTGAGCCGGTTTTTAATAATCGATTCGTCGGCATCGTCTTTACGACCTTCGATTTTAGCGCGATTCAATAGGCGAGCGACAATTGTGGCATCATCTTTAATCTCTAAAACAAAGACGTGTTTTACATCGACAACACTTTTTATAAGATCGACTTGATCCGGCGTGCGAGGGATACCATCGAGGAGGAGCATGTCCTTGTCGGGATTGAGCTTGTTGGTGTCGACAAGGCCTTTGATAAAACGTTCAAAGATTTCGGCAGTAGCGGTATCTGGCACTAGTTTTCCAGCACTTGAATAAGAGGCTATTAATTTGCCACTCTCGCTTGAAGGGGCAATACCGCGAAAAATATCACCCGTAGAAAGGTGTTTGAGTGCGGTGGTGGCGGCAAGCTTGACACCAACGGTGCCTTTTCCAGAACCTGGAGGGCCAAAAATAAGTACTGCGGGTATCTTTGCCATAAAATCCTCTATGGGTTATAGTGTATTTGAATTGTCACAAAAATAATTACTTTTTAGGGAATTCCGATGATAAACTTTCACTTTTGAATGTTAATTTTTCATTTTCCACGTCGACTACAATTGTAGAAAAGTCCATATAACGACCCATCAACAAGCCTTCAGCAATTTCATCTTCTACCATCTGCTGAATACCTCTACGTAATGGACGAGCACCAAGAGTCGCATCGTAATTTTTGTCTACAATCAGTACTTTAGCCGCTTCGGAAACCTCTAAAAGAATCCCACGTTCTGAAAGGTTTTTTTGCAAGAACGAAAGTAAAATATCGACAATAGTGACAAGACTCTCCTTGTCTAAGCTGTAAAAAACAATTTGATCGTCTATACGATTTAAAAACTCAGGTGTAAATACGCGTTTCACTTCTTCACGAATAGCGGCTTCCATTCGAGCGTAATCATCGCCAGCAGTACCTTTAGTAAAGCCCATACCAGCACTGTTTTTTACTTCACGAGCTCCAACGTTAGACGTCATAATGATGATTGTGTTTTTGAAGTTAATCTTTCTTCCAAAACTGTCAGTCAAAAGACCGTCATCTAGAATCTGCAATAACAAATTATAAACATCGGGATGAGCTTTTTCTATTTCGTCGAGTAAAATGACGGCGTAAGGATGCTTGCGTACTTTTTCGGTGAGTTGTCCACCGCCTTCTTCGTAGCCAACGTAGCCTGGAGGCGCACCAATTAAACGTGATACACTGTGCTTTTCCATATACTCACTCATATCAATGCGAATCATGGAATCTTCGGCGCCAAAAAGGGCGACGCTAAGGACTTTGGCAAGTTCTGTTTTGCCCACACCAGTAGGCCCTAAAAACAAGAAGCTACCCATGGGGCGTTTTGTATCGTGAATGCCAGCTCTAGAGCGGCGAATGGACTTTGCAATTGCCTGGACTGCTACATCTTGACCCACAATGCGCTCTTTAATCTCAGCTTCGAGATTCAGTAATTTTTTTGTCTCTTCGCTGGCGAGTCTGGATATTGGAATACCTGTCATTTTGCTGATGACATCGCGGATATGGTCTTGATCGACTACTAGGCATTCGCTTTTTCGCTTTTCACGCCATTCATTTTTCATGTGCTCGATTTCTTTAGTCAATTGCTCTTCTAACTCGCGCTCAGCAGCAGCCGTTTGAAAATCTTCTGCAATGGCAGCATCATCTTTTTTTCGTATAGCCTCGGTAAGCTCTTGTTCTTTATCTCTTAAATTAGGAGGAAGAGCCATGCTCGAAAGACGGACGCGAGCTCCTGCCTCATCAAGCACGTCAATCGCTTTGTCTGGTAAAAAACGATCGTTCATGTAGCGTTCGGAAAGCATGACAGTAGCGCGAACAGCATCTTCTGTATAAGTCACTTTATGATGCATTTCGTATTTAGGCTGAAGGCCTGTTAAAATGGCAATTGATTCTTCGGCAGACGGTGGTTCCACTGCAATTTTTTGAAAGCGCCTTTCTAATGCAGCGTCTTTTTCGATATACTTACGATACTCATCAGCCGTAGTCGCACCAATGCATTGGAGTTCTCCGCGAGCAAGTGCAGGTTTAAAAATATTAGAGGCATCAAGACTGCCTTCAGAACCACCAGCACCTACAATGGTGTGTAATTCATCAATAAAAAGTATCACCGAATTATCGACTCTCTGGAGTTCCGTAATCAAGCCCTTAACGCGTTCTTCAAATTGACCACGGTACTTTGTGCCTGCAACCATAGCCGCAATATCGAGCGTAACCACTCGTTTGTTTTCAAGGAGCTCGGGAATTTTTTTCTGCACAATTTTTTGAGCGAGGCCTTCTACAATCGCCGTTTTACCGACTCCCGGTTCACCAATTAAGACGGGGTTATTTTTTTTGCGGCGGCAGAGGATCTGAATCAAACGCTCAATCTCGGCCTCTCTTCCAATAATAGGGTCTAAGGCATTACGGCGCGCTTGTTCTGTGAGATCCCGACTAAAATGCTCTAAAATTGGAGTTTTAGATCTGGAGTTAGGACGAGGAGCAAAAGAAGAGCCTCCTTCTATTGGGCTACCGCCTTCTCTACCTAAAGTAGATCCAGGTGCTTGAACGTCTTGCTTAATGCCAATGATTTGATCTTTTAATGCCTCGTAAGTAACATCGTAACGAGATAAAGTTGCTGAAGCGATAGAATCACTAATTCTAATAATGGCTAAAAGAAGATGTTCCGTGCCAATGTATTGCTCGTTCATCTCTTTAGCTTCGGTTGCTGAAGCCTGTAAAACAGCCTTAGCGCGGCCGGTAAAAGGAATCATTTGGTTTCCACCAATAGTGATTGTTCCATTTGTCGAACGTAAAACCTCTTCTATTTCCGCAGCCATTTGTTCGATTTCGATGTTCATCTTTTTTAAAGCAGCAATGGCAATTCCAGAGCCTTCGCTAATTAAACCGAGCAATAGGTGTTCTGTGCCAACGTTTTCGTTTCCAATTTTAACCGCAGCCGTGCGGGATAATTGAAGCACTTTTTTTACACGATCTGAAAAAATTCCATTCATAAACAAACTTCCTTTTCAAAGGTTGAAATAACGCCCCCATGCATTTGCACACGGCGCGTGGCGCATTTAGCAAGACGTTCATCATGAGAAACTATTAAAAATGTTTGATTAAATTTTTGATTTAACTCACCAAATAAATCGTTGAGCATCCCAGAGTTTTTTTCGTCTAGGTTGCCGCTAGGTTCATCTGCAAAAACGAGGTCGGGATGGTTCATCAATGCTCTAGCTACAGCAACGCGCTGGCGTTCGCCTCCAGACAATTCCCTTGGTAAATGGCTAATGCGTTCTTTTAAACCAACAGCTTCGAGTAAGCCTTCTGCTCGATCTTTACACTCTGCAGCAGTGGAGCCTAAAACCCGTCCCGGTAGCGATACATTTTCGATGGCGGTAAATTCGGAAAGTAGGTGATGAAACTGAAACACAAAACCAACATTCTTTTGGTGATAAAAATTGAGTTGTGATTCGTTCATCTTTTTTAAATCGCTTCCCTTAAACAAAATAGAGCCGGAAGTAGGGGTATCTAAAGCGCCCACTAAATTTAAAAACGTCGACTTTCCAGACCCAGATAAACCATTAAGAACTAAATATTCCCCTTTGTATATCTGAAAATCTACGCCACGTAAAATTTCTAATCTTTCACCTGTTTCTTCGTAAACTTTAACAAGAGCTTTGGTTTCTAATAATGGAATGTTACTCATAACGAATTGCTCCTACAGGGTCTAAGCGACTTGCCTTCCATGCTGGTAGTAACGTGGCAAACACACAAAGCGCTATGCCTATTGTAAAAACAAGAACGACATCTACAAGCTGAACGTGCATTGGAAAATAAGGTAAAACGTAAACGTCTCCGGGGAGTTTAATTAAACGATATTTTTCTTGAATTAAACAAATGGTAAGCCCAACAGTACCACCAAAGAGGGTGCCTGCGGCTCCAATAAATGAACCCATTAGCATAAAAATCCGCATAACACTCGATTTACTAAGTCCCATACTTCTTAAAATACCAATTTCACGGGTCTTGTCGATGACCACCATAATTAAAGAGCTAATAATGTTAAATGCAGCCACCAAAATGATCAAGCAAATAACAGCCGCCACGATAAACTTCTCGTAGTTCATCCATTTTAATAACGTAATGTTTTTAACCTTCCAGTCAATAGCATAATAAGGGTAAGGAAGCCATTTCCCTAGTGCCTCAACAATTTCTCCAGCCTTCCAATGGTCTTTGACTCGAAACTGGATGCCTGTGACTGCGTCGCCTGTGCCCAAAAGCTTTTGTAACTCAGGAATCCCCACATAAGCGAGATTACCATCGTACTCAAACATGCCCGTTTCAAAAACACCAGAAACAATTACAGAAAGCATTCTAGGCCCCCCAGAGCCCACCACATCTTCTGGATTTTGAAAAGTTTGGAGCAACAATTTATCACCAATGCCCACGCGTAAACGGTTAGCAAGTCCCATGCCTAAAATAATAGAGGGGCGCAAATTACCTTGAACATCTGGGAAGCTGTCTACAGAATAAACGCCAAGTTTCATGTGCTTATGAATGTCAACAACTTCTTTTGAGCGCTCGGCATCTATCCCATAAATGACAATGCCATCGTTTACTTTTTTAGAACTAATACCGACTTTATAAATAATATAAGGTGCTGACGCAATAATAGAAGAGTCCTTAGATCGAATTTGCGAAGCTAAAACTTCGTAATCAAAAATGGGATCGCCTTGGTAACTCTGCACCTCAAAATGAGCGTCTTTACCAATCATTTGAGCAGTCACTTCTCGTTCAAACCCATTAATCGCAGAGAGCGCAATGATGAGAGCAAAAACACCAATGCTAACGCCAAGCATGCTAAATATCCCTATCAAAGAGACAAAAAGACTTTTTCTTTGAGCCCCAAGGTAGCGCCAAGCGATGAGCCATTCTAATTTTTTCATAATGTTATTCCGGTTTCATCAGTGGAAACAATTGCACGTCGCGAATGGTCTGTTGATTGGTAAGTAGCATAATCATTCGATCGATGCCAAAGCCAACACCACCAGTAGGAGGAAGCCCCGATTCTAGGGCGTGTAAAAAGCTTTCATCCATGGGGTGAGTTTCATCTTCACCACCACGGCCACGCGTTTCTTGCTCTTCTAAAAGAGCGCGTTGGCGCAAAGGATCATTTAATTCTGTGTATGCATTGCCAAGTTCCCAACCGTTTGCATAAGGCTCAAATTGCTCGATTAAATCGGGATCTATTCGGTGAGTTTTGCAAAGAGGCGTGCTCTCTTTTGGCATGTCTTTAATAATAACTGGTTGAATAAGGTGTGCCTCAGCAGTGCACTCAAATAATTCAAGAATCGCACGACCACGACTCCATATACCATCTAGCTTAACACCTCGTTGAGCCAGTTCCTCGGCAATGGCTTCGTCCGTCATCGACTCCACTTTTAAACCACTATACTTTTCAATAGCCTCAACCATGGTTAAACGAGGCCACGGTACTTTGAAATCTATTTCTTTATCTTGATAATTGACTTTAGTGGTACCGTTTGCCGCAATACAAGCGCGCTCATAAATATTTTCAAAATGAACCATCATGTCGTTGTAATCGGCATAGGCTTCGTAAAACTCAAGACCTGTAAATTCTGGACTATGAGTGCGGTCCATTCCTTCATTTCTAAAATTTTTACTGAATTCAAAAACTTTTTCCATGCCGCCCACAATACAACGCTTCAAATATAATTCTGGAGCGACACGTAAAAAAAGCGTCATGTCGGCAGCGTTATGATGCGTGGTAAAAGGACGCGCATTAGCACCACCATAAATAGGCTGTAGAGTAGGCGTTTCGACTTCTATAAAGTTTTTTTCAATCAAGTACTCGCGAATCGACTGCATGATCTTTGATCTTTTAATAAAGACATCTCGTACATCATCGTTTAATGCCATATCAGTGTAACGCTGGCGGTAACGAGTATCGACATCTTTAAATTCGTGAAATACCGTTTTGTTGCCATCTTCGTCGATAATTTCTTTAGGTATTGGAAGTGGACGAACTGCTTTAGAGAGCATCATAACTTTTGTTGCTTTTACAGAATACTCGCCGCTCTGTGTTTCCATCATTTGGCCTTCAACGCCAATAAAATCGCCAAGGTCGATTAGCCTAACGACATCGTAATTGTCTTCTAGTATATTCGCTGCAGCAACAACTTGTAAACGACCATACCGATCTTTAAGATGCATAAAACACATCTTCCCTTTACGATTAAATCGAACGACGCGGCCAGCAAACGAAATTGATTCTTCTGTTTTTAAAAGGGCTTCTTTATTGTCTTTCAGTTCTTGAGAATGATGCGTGCGCTTAAACTGATGTGGGTATGGCTCAAGTCCCATTTCGCGGAGTTTATCTAATTTGCCTAGTCGAGCAATGACCTGATCGTTTTTATCTAACATAATTATTCTTCTAAGGTTGGCCTTCTTCACTTGTAGAAAGAAGGTATGCATTAATAAAGGGTTTAAGCTTTCCATCAAGCACGCCCGTGGTGTCGGAAGTTTCTTCTCCGGTTCGGAGATCCTTGACCATTTGGTAAGGATGCAAAACATAGCTTCGAATTTGAGAACCCCACTCTACTTTTTTCTTGGAGCACATTCGGTCGGCGCGTTTCGCTTCTTCTTCTTGACGGTAGTGCTCAGCGACCATCGTCTTGAGCATTTTAAAAGCGGTCTCACGGTTTTGTATTTGAGAACGCTCCGACTGGCAACTCGACACAATCCCAGTGGGAGTATGAGTCATACGAACAGCAGAATCCGTTTTGTTAATGTGCTGCCCACCGGACCCAGAAGCTCGGTAGGTGTCGACGCGTACGTCATCCATATTCAATTCAAAATCAATGTTTTCGTGAACGGGATAAATATAAACGGCAGTAAAGCTAGTGTGACGGCGCGCATTGGAGTCGAAAGGGCTAATGCGGACCAAGCGGTGTACGCCGATTTCGGACCGAAGAAGCCCGTAAGCATACTCAGAACTAATTTCTATGGTCGCACTTTTTAAACCGGCATCATCGCCATCTTGGACATCCATTACTCGAAAATCAAAGTTTTCCCGTTCCAAAAAGCGTAGGTACATTCGGTAAAGCATTAAAGCCCAATCTTGTGATTCGGTGCCTCCTGCCCCTGGATGAATGGAAAGCAAAGCAGGACAAGCGTCATCTGGACCGTCGAGCATTTTGCGCACTTCCATTTCAGAAACCGTTTGACTCAAGGCTAAAACATCTTTTGAAATGCTTTCAGATAAGTCTTCGGTGCCCTCGGCTTTTGCCATTTCATAAAATTCCGCAAGATCATTGCAGGCTACAGAAGCCTCTTCCCAAAGGCCAAGAATGTCGCGCAAAGCTCCGATTTGCTTCATCAGCGCTTGCGCCTTTTCTTGATTATTCCAAAGTTCTGAATCGCCAGATTGCCTTTCTAAAACGGCTAGTTCTTCTTTCTTGGATTCCAAGTCAAAGAAACCCCCAGAGTTTATCTAGACGAACGCGCAAATCCAAAAGGCCATTGTGGGTCGTTTGAATCATTATTTAGTCGCTCCAATGGCTTCAGGTGGGGTGTAGTCTTTATTCAAGTACTGTACCTTATATATTTTACCAAGTGAATCGAGGTAAGCCTTAATTGAAAGCTGGCGTTCTTGCTCTGCAGTAGCTCGAAGGATATAATCGATTTGATGTTTGTAGCTATCAAAGTTACCGTCATTCTTTTCGGTGAGCATAAAAATAGCAACACCTTCATTTGTAACAAAAGCATCAGAAATATCGCCCACTTTCATTTTGGCGACGGCTTTTACAAAGGCAGCCCCTTGTGATTTAGCCACAAATCGACTCATAACACCACCCGTTTTGCGAGCGTTAGTGTCGTCACTATACTGAGCTGCCAAGTTGGCAAATGTCGCTTTTTGCATACGAACTTGAGCGGCAAGGCCTTTTAACAATTCTTTTTTATCGGCGAGCTGTTGAGCACTCTCGCCTTTCTTTGTATAAAGAATAATCTGAGCACCGCTAATAGTATCGTTAACAGGTACTTTTTTCTTGTTTAGTTCCCAATATGCTTGGCGTTCTTTTTCTGTAGGGTCTTTAGGATAAGGCACTTTTTTCTCTAAAATCATTTCACTTTGAAGTTGTTGTTCAATTTTTTCTTTAAACTGAGCAACAGTGGCGCCTGTCTTTTTTAACTCTTTTTGAAAGACGTCTTCGCTAGGAAACTGCGACTTAAAGAGTTTGATTAAACTATCAACTTTGGAAGCAGGTACTTTGATGCCTTGTTTTTTTATTTCGAATTTTAATAGCTCTTGACCGACTAAATTATCGATAACAGCCCAACGCAATTGCTTCATAGCTTCTGGAGGAATTTGACGACCTTGAGCTTGTTGTTCACCGAGCATTTTAGCAAGACTGTCTATTTTTCCTTGAGAGATACCCGTTTTTTCAACGCGAATAACGTCTAGGTTCTTGCCGCTCATTAACTGCGCCGAAGACAAAACGGACGCGAATAGAACTAAAAAGAATGTCTGACGCACAAAAGAAGATAAACGCATATGGTTCCCTTATTTAAAAGTTTATACGCAAAATATAGAAAAATATCCTTTACCAGGCCTTGTAAAAAACCATGTTTCCACAGTTATTTAACAAATAAACGTGCATTTTGGAATAAACGCAACCAAGGCCCGTCCTCAGCCCAATCAGCCGGGTGCCAACTGTTTTGACAAGTGCGGAAAGCGCGTTCTGGGTGCGGCATCATAATAAGAGCCCTGCCATCTGTTGTAGTTAAGCCGTTAATGCCCAAAGGAGAGCCGTTAGGGTTAAGCGGATAACGTTCTGTATAAACGTGATGGTTATCGACGTAACGCAAGCTTACTAGGCCTGTCTCGAGGCATTTTTCAGCAGTAGCGGAACCGCTAAATTCGGCCCGACCTTCGCCATGGGCAAGAGTTATAGGAAGAATGCTTCCTTCCATACCGCGTAAAAGCACTGCTGGTGTACTCTCTATTTTGACAGAAGCAAAGCGAGCCTCAAAACGCTCAGAAGCATTTTGTACAAAACGAGGCCAATGAGCAGCACCTGGAATCAGGTCTTTTAGGTTAGAAACCATTTGACAACCATTGCAAACGCCTAAAGTAAAAGTCTCGGGGCGATGGAAAAAGGACTCAAATTCGCTGCGCGCTTTGGGGTTAAAAAGGATGCTCTTGGCCCAGCCTTCACCAGCGCCCAAAACATCACCATAACTAAAGCCACCACAAGCAGCAAGCCCTTTAAAATCGCGAAGTGAAACGCGACCTTCAAGAATGTCTGTCATGTGAACGTCAATGGAATCAAAGCCCGCCTTATCAAAAGCGGCTGCCATTTCTATTTCGCCATTAACACCTTGCTCGCGCAAAATAGCCATCTTAGGGCGACTATCATAATCGGCATTCATCTTAACATTAAAGAGCACTTTAGGGCTAATACCTGGGTCGTCTTTTTCAAGTTTTAATTGATATTCACTTTCAGCACATTCTGGGTTATCGCGAAGAGCGGCAATGCGTCGAGTGGTATCACTCCAAATAGCGCGAAGGGCGGATAAATCTTCGCTATACTCACCTATTTCTAAGCGATACGAATCGTTGAGCGTGCCTATATCAAACAGCATATCCCCTAAGCCTGCTTTAGTAAAAGCTGCGCGAACTGCGTCCACTTGGTTTAAAGCCACCTGGATTACAGCACCTAGTTCTTCATTAAATAAAACATCAAGAGGTTCACCTAAAAGACCAGTTAGAGCCAAACTCACTCCAGTGTGCCCAGCAAAAGCCATTTCGAGAGCAGTCGTGTAAAGACCACCGTCAGACCTGTCGTGATAAGCGAGCAAACGTCCTTCTGCATTTAGTGTTTGAATAGTTTCAAAGAAAGCGCGGAGCTCATGAGGACTATCGACATCGGGGGCTTTGGAGCCAGTTTTCATATAAACTTGAGCGGCAATAGAAGCGCCCATTCTGTTTTTACCACGGGCTAAGTCAATCAAAAAGAGCCTTGATTCCGTTTTAATTAGCTGTGGAGTTAATGTTTTACGCACGTCGGCGCAAGGGGCAAAAGCCGAAATGACAAGAGAAATTGGAGCTGTTACTCGATGCTCTCCTTTCTCGTCGTTCCAAACAGTGCTCATGCTCATTGAATCTTTACCAACAGGAATCGTTATTCCCAAAGTTGGACAAAGCTCCATGCCTATAGCGTGCACTGCCTCGTAAAGATCAGCACCATCACCTTCATAGTTAGGCGTAGCCATCCAGTTCGCAGACAAATTAACGCGCCCCATGTCTGGCACATAAGCTGCGGCAAGGTTGGTTAAAGACTCAGCCACCGCCATGCGAGCACTTGCCGCCGGAGAAATCAAGGCAATAGGAGAGCGTTCCCCTATACTCATGGCTTCGCCTGTATAAGAATCAAGCGTTTGTGACGTTACTGCACAATCGGCCACCGGTACTTGCCAAGGGCCAACCATTTGATCCCTGCAAATCATGCCGGTCACAGAGCGGTCACCAATAGAAATCAAGAAGGTTTTATCCGCTACAGAAGGGTTTGCTAAAACGCGATGAGCAACGTCTGCAATAGAAACACCATCAGGAAAAATCTCGTTAGTGAGTGGGCGTTTTTGGCTGAATTCGGTGCGGGTCATGCGAGGAGGTTTTCCTAAAAGCACCTCTAATGGCATGTCGATTGGCGTGTTTCCAAAATGAGAATCGGTCAAAGTCAATTGAGGTTCAGGCACAGCCTCACCTACTACCGCATAAGGGCAGCGCTCACGCTTACAAATAGAGTCAAACTCTGCTAAGCGATCCATAGGAACAGCCATCACATAACGTTCTTGCGACTCATTACTCCAAATTTCGAGCGGGCTCATTCCTGGTTCGTCATTTGGAATTTTACGCAATTCAAAACGACCACCTAAGCCACCATCGTTCACCAATTCAGGAAGTGCATTCGATAAACCACCAGCACCAACATCGTGAATAAAAGAAATAGGGTTGTTTTCGCCCATAGCCCAACAAGAGTCAATCACTTCTTGACAACGTCGCTGCATTTCTGGATTTTCGCGTTGAACGCTCGCAAAGTCGAGATCTTCGTTACCGGTACCGCTCGCAATTGAGCTCGCCGCACCACCGCCAAGTCCAATCAACATAGCAGGACCACCCAAAACAATAAGATGATCTTTAGGGTTAATGCGGCCTTTAGCGACATGCTCTTCTTTAATATTACCAAGGCCACCAGCAAGCATAATGGGCTTATGGTAGCCGCGCACTTCTGTACCCTTTTCGGCAGGGACTTCGGCTTCGAATGTGCGAAAATAGCCTAAAATATTAGGACGCCCAAATTCATTATTAAATGCAGCGCCACCCAGCGGGCCTTCGATCATAATATCCAAAGCACTTGCAATTCGAGATGGTTTTCCAAAATCACGTTCCCAAGGCTGCTCTGCACCTGGAATTTTTAGGTTGGAAACACTAAACCCGGTCAAGCCCGCTTTTGGCTTAGAACCACGACCCGTAGCCCCTTCGTCGCGAATTTCTCCGCCAGAACCCGTAGCCGCTCCAGGGAACGGAGAGATAGCTGTTGGGTGGTTGTGCGTTTCTACTTTAATTAAAATATGAACTGGCTCCTGGTGCCAATCGTACTTATTTGTTTTGGCGTTCGCATAAAAACGTCTCGCGTCATAGCCAGCCATTACAGCAGCATTGTCTTTGTACGCAGACAAAATATTAGTATGGTGCTGCGCATACGTATTCTTAATCATCTGAAAAAGCGACTTGTCTTTTTTCTCGCCATCGATGGTCCACTCGGCGCCAAAGACTTTATGACGACAATGCTCCGAGTTCGCTTGCGCAAACATCATTAATTCCACATCGGTGGGATTGCGTTTTAAGGCCTTAAAATTCTCTACTAAATAATCAATTTCATCTTCTGCTAAGGCTAAACCGAGTTCTTGATCGGCTCGAACTAAGGCTTCACGCCCTTCAGTTAAGATAGGCACTGAAGAATAAGGCTTTGGAGCGTCGTTGCTAAACAAAACGCCTAGGTCTTCAATACGAGAAAACACCTTTTGAGTCATACGATCGTGAATTTTAGCAACAACTTGTTTTTTTGCTTCGGTAGTGGGAGTTTCCGCAAAATCAACATAATAAGAAACAACCCTTTCTATTCGTAAAATAGGAGTCAACCCACAAATGTGGGCGATATCCGTTGCCTTAGAACTCCAGGGGCTAATGGTTCCTGGACGAGGAGAAACCACAAAAAGAGTGCCTACAGGAGTATGCGCCTCGCGGGTAGGGCCGTATTGTAAAGTTTTACTTAAGGTTTCAGATTCTTGAGGGCTAAGGGGCCTTGAAACTTTGACTATATGGGCAAATTCGGCATAAACGCCTTTGACTAAAAGCCCGGCCTTAGTAAAGTCCTGAAGCAATTTTTGAAGTCTAAAGTCAGAAAGAGCAGAAGAACCGCGAAGAATTATCATGAAGAGCCCTTTGAAAAGGATGCAAAATTTCAATCCAAAGATAGAAAAAAGCCTTAGGAAATAAAGCGTTATTAAAAACCTTTAGCAAAATTGACTTTTTACTTTAAGGCGCGGCAGGTTCTTCTATGGTAGAAAGCTCAATTCGTCTGTTTTGCATTCGGCCAGCTTCGGTATCATTAGAAGCCTTAGGCACCGAAAAACCATAGCCCACAGCGATTAATCTTCTTGAGTCTATCCCTTTGGATATCATATAGTTACGCACACTCTGAGCTCTATCTTCGGAAAGCTTTTGATTTAATTCATCGCCACCTTCTGAACTAGTATGCCCTCCAATTTCAATTTTGACTTTTGGGTTCATTTTTAGGCCTTTAATCGCCGCATTCAGGGTTTTTAAAGAGGATTCCACTAGTTCTGCGCTACCCGCTTTAAAGGTAATGCCCGTGAGTTCCGCTCTAGTATCGTCAAAAACAACACTAATGCCGCCCGTACTCGCCGTTAAAGAGACATAAGGTGTTTCACCACATTGAAATGGCCCAGTCAAACTTTCACATAAAATCGCATAAGAATCTTCTCTTGCAATTAAAAAAGAGGCTTC
>DUVD01000082.1 GCA_012841225.1 Fibrobacter sp. | reverse complement strand
CCTGTTAAAAATATTATGGGGAGATCATCTAAAGCAAATTGCTGCCTAATGCGCAGACACACCTCATAACCATTTAGTTTGGGCATGTTAATATCTAAAAGAACCAAATCAACATGTTCCGTTTCTAAAAACTTAAGGGCCTCTTCGCCAGAAGAACAATAAGCAACTTTATACCCTATTTGAGTGAATAGAGTTTCCGTCTTTTGTAAAATGGCAGGATTGTCATCTACGATTAGAATTTTCTCTTCAATCATAATGCGTCCTTTTAAATAAAAGGGCCTCACCTGGAGACCCCTAACCCTTTAAACTACTTTCATTTACAATGAAAAGAAAAGTTTACATCGCTCTTATTTATCTTTTTTTAAAAATTGGCGTTTTTCTTAATTAAACGAAGGTTAATTTAGTCGCATTTGGAATAATGTTCATTTGAAAGCATAGATCAAAAAAAAGCTGAAGGGATTCCTTTCGTTCTGGAGTAAAGGAATAATCTAAGGAATCATAATAAGAAAAGATCATTGAATAGGGCAAATCAACTGGAAATTGCTTAAGCCATATATTCAATGCCGACTTCGGGTCCCCTCTAAATAAGGCTACACTTTTCTCGGTCTCATCTAAAAAAGATTCCAGGAGCTCTTTCTTTTCTGAGGCCATTGCCTTTTTATTAATAACCCAGGCTCCAAAAACAAAAGGGAGGTGTTGCCATTCTTCCCATAAAGTGGCGAGATCGAAACTGTAGGGGAACCGACGTGCGTAAGTTTCAAGAAGTGCTTCATCACCAATAAGAAGGCGAGCATCGTCAAGCCCTGCTTGGTAAGCCCTATCTCGAATGTAAACCGGAGTCATTTGAAACCTAAGCGATAGCAACACTTGTAATAAGGCAACTGACGTAGCACTCTGACTCGTGAGATGAATATTCTTGAAGTTAAGCTCTTTAAGCGGCTTGTGACTAAAGAGCTTAACGGATTGAACTTCGAAGCGGCAGGAGGTACAAAGCTTAGGAGATAGAAGAAATTGATCGGGATATTGAGCGTAAGTAATAGAAGAAGCAGGCGCTAAGTCGATTAGATTTTGTTTTAAAGCGTCATTATGGGCTTGAGGAGAGCCGTCAAAAAATGAAAATCTTGGAAAATCGCCCTCTTTTGTCAAAAAATTGTGAAAGAATGGGGCACAGACCAAAAAAGGGATACGACCGATATTGAGATTCATAAAAAAAAAGGTAACTTTTTACCCATGAGTTACAAAATCGTTTTTAACACTTTTCAATATAATCGAAGAACATGCCAAAATTTCACGTAAAGAAAACTTCCCTTGGGGAAGATCAGACAAGCCTTATCTTTAAAGGCAAGGTAATAGAAGGACCCATTAACAGAGGGATGATCCTCGAAATCCCTATTACGGAAGCTGCTGTAATTAACGTCAAAGTTTACGACATCGTTCACTTTGAAAAACAAAAAGATGAAATGAAGAGAGTAGGACTAGTCGTCGACTTTTATGGTGAACCGGATGACCTAGACGTCATTAGGGGACTCAATATCGTAGACGAAGAGTTAAACGTTACCGAAGCAACCGTCGCCTCCGAATCTTAACATTGAACCGAGGGGTCGGGTTCAAGTCTTTTGTGAAAACAAAATGCGTTAGTTTGTGTGTAGCTGTGGAGATTTAGATTTCTATTAAAATCCCAGCTCGCCAGTATAGGTAACTGCCTTTCTCTTTTAGCCTTTGATAGCCAACAAGCAAAATCAAGGAAGAGTAGTTGCCGTTTTTTATATCCATACCTAAGCCTGCATTCCAAACGAACTGGTGTTCTTTGCCTATGGCATAACCAAAGTCTCCTGTTACTACTGGGAGTATTTGGCCACCAACAGGTAGGCGCACCCATAAGCTCGCTGTGACCGGCACGAAGACACTGTTAGCTATTTCTTGATAGCTCCCTCCAACACCTAAAAAAACCATTTGATCGACGGGAAACCAAACGTGCCCACCTAGATTAATATGAATTGAATTTGGCTTAGGAGCTGGGGCGAGAATTCCTGCTTGTAGGTCCAACGTGATGAGCGCATCAGCATTAGGCGCCGCTGCAGAGAGCGCTAGCATTAACAAAGCCAAAAAGGGAAGCGTTTTTATGGAAGTAGAAACGGTCTCATCATCGGTACGAGTTTCTCGTTTCCACCCGCCACTTTTTTCGCGTGTGAACGATAAGAAAAATCCTTTTAATATAGCCATATTCATAGATAAAAAATAGTAAGCGCTTGGGATTAAGCGCAACACTCCCATTAAAAGTAATAAAATAAAAAACACAAATGAACCCACATAAATCGGTTCTTTTGAAAAGAGAAGGGTCGCATTAGAAAGAAGTAAAACGATGCCTAGGTGAGGAGTAAACCAGCGCAGTAACTTATGCGAAAAGAATAAGTAAGCAAGCAAAGGACGAAGCGGGTTTAGCAACGGCAAATACGAAAACAGGAAATTAAAATTAGCCCTTCCAATTCTAACCTTGCGCCGAAATTCACCGATGGATTCTTTTGAAGTTTGCTCAGTGCCAATTGCCGTAGAAACAAAAGTACAATAAAAGCCTTTTTGAAGGATTTTTACTGTGATGAAGAAATCATCCATCACGCTTTTTTTAATGGGAAGGGTTGTATAAAGATTGCTTCGAATTGCATAAAGAGCCCCGTTGCCACCAATCAAGAGATCTAGAACTCCTTCAAAGCGTTTGATTTCCGATTCAAGATCCCAATACGAGCTTTCGCCTTGCCCTAAAAGGCTGCCACTATAATCCGACAAAATTAAATGCCCGCAGGAACAACCCACCTTAGGGTCTTGAAAAGGCATCACTATTTTGCGTACCACATTTGGAAAAAATAAAGTATTGGCATCACAGAACAAAAGGATTTCGCCTTGAGCTTCTTTTTGTAATCGGTTTAGCATAGATGCCTTGCCGGCATTTTTCTCGGCTTTAACTAAACGAACTCCTCTATCTTTATATTTCAAAACTATTTCTGCAGTGCTATCACTCGAACCATCATCACCGATAAGTATTTCTAATGAGTCTTTAGGATAATCCAACTCAAGTGTGTTCAAGATCTTTTTTTCAATAATCCCCTCTTCATTAAATGCAGAAATGAGGATAGAAACTTTGGGCTCATAGCTTCCAGAAAAAGACTTATGCTTGCGTTTAAAAAACTCGCTAATAAAAGGAAGGGTTAAAGGGAAAACAATATAACAGTGAAGAAGTAAAAGTAAACTTATCCAGAAAATCCATTCCGAGTAAAAAATAACGGCACTCATTCCTGTACCCACTCTTTTTCTTTGTTTAGAAAATGCTTTAGCAAGTGGCGCATTTCAGCTGCCTCTAAAGTTTGTGTTAATGTCAAAATACTCAACCCTTTTGGTGCAATTAAAACAAATGATGGAACGCCATTTAAATTCCAAATATCAAAAAAACAGCGCTCTACCGTTTTTCTCTTTCCATCACACACAATATCTTCTTTTGAATTTACATCTAATTTAACCGAATGAAACTTTGTATTCAAAATATTTACAACTGTCGAGTCAGAAAAAACATTTTTTTCCATCGTTCGGCAAGAAATACACCAAGTCGCCCACAAGTAGGTAAAAACCATTTTTTTATCTTTCGAAGACTGTTCTAGCGCTTGGCTGTAAGGTTTCCATTGCACTTTAGGAGGTGTGTTTTCTACAGCAAAAAGGGAGAAGAAAGAGAAAAATAAAACAGATAAAACACGACTCATTTAGCGGGTTCCGAAATAGAGTCTAAAACGTCGACCACCCTTTGCTGAAACAAAAGCCACAAATTAGGGTTTCCTCTAATTTCATCGGCATACTCATTAAAAGACTCCGATGTGTAATTATTGTTTTTTAAAATTTGAGTGCGCTTAATGCGAGCGTCGGGGTTGGCCTCTCCAAATTCTAAAGAAGCCAAACGTAACTCGATATAGGTGCCTATAAACTTTTCTGAGACTCCCGATGAAGACCTCTCGCACCCTAACAAGAGAAGTAAAACAAAAACAAAGCCTAGCCATTGAAGACTGCGCTTTTTTTTAGTTCGTGTCTTCATTAAGAAGGGCATCTTCAAAAAGACCATCCACATACTCTTGTTTATCAAATGGAACCAATTGATCGATTTGCTCGCCCATTCCTATCCAACGAATTGGAATTTGCAGAGCGCTCGAAAAGCTCAAAACAGAACCACCTCGAGCCGTGCCGTCGAGTTTGGTAATCACAAGTCCTGTCAGAGGAAAACTTTGATTAAAAACCTTGGTTTGACTGATTGTATTTTGCCCTGTGTTGCCATCGATCACAAGCCAGATATCGTGTGGGTAAGACGGGTCATGCTTTTGAATAACTCGAACTACTTTGCGGAGTTCTTCCATTAGGTGATCTTTATTATGAAGCCTGCCAGCAGTATCGATAAGAACAACGTCACAATTTCTTGATTTGGCCGCTTCGCAGGCATCATAAGCGACAGCAGCTGGATCCGAACCCTCTTGGTGTTTTACAAATTCGGCGCCAGAGCGTTCTGCCCAAACCTCTAGCTGTTCAATAGCAGCGGCCCTAAAGGTGTCGCCTGCGGCAATCAATACTTTTTTGCCTTCCTTTTTAAAACGAGAGGCGAGCTTGCCTATTGTAGTCGTTTTTCCAGCGCCATTAACGCCAATAATCAAAATAACGTGGGGATGCCCCTTTAGCTCAAACACAGGAGGATCCGATAGCAAGCGCTCTGCTTCAGAACGCATAATAGCGAGAACCTCTTCGCTGGAAAGCGATTTGCCTAGCGCACTTTCTCTAAGAGCATCTGTTAAAAGAAACGCGGCCTCAACACCCACATCGGCTTTAATTAAATGCTCTTCTAAATTCTCGAGCATTTCGTCTGTAATTTTACCTGCCCCAACAATTCCTTTTAATTCGTTGAGGAGTGCGTTCCTCGTTTTGGTGAGGCCACCTTTAATAACAGATAAAAAACCCATTTTATAAAATGCTTTTCATCGAGTCGATTAAACCATAGGCAACGGCTTCTTGCGCAGACATAAAGTTGTCGCGTTCGGTATCGCGATCAATTTCCTCTAGCTTTTTTCCGGAATGCGTGGCGAGAATCTGACCTGTTACACTTCGAATGCGGAGCATCTCTTCGGCTTGAATTTGGATATCGCTCGCTGGCCCGACCATTTCACCATGAATTAAAGGCTGGTGAATCATAATACGGGCATTAGGCCAAGCATAACGCTTGCCTTTAGCGCCAGCAGTCAAAAGAACAGCACCCATAGAAGCGGCTTGCCCGCAACAGACTGTAGAAACATCGCTTTTAATGGCTTGCATGCAATCATAAATGGCTAGGCCACTCGAAATCACGCCACCGGGGCTATTAATAAAGATAATGATTTCTTTTTCTTCTAATGAATCTAAATACAAAAGTCGCTTGACCATTTTTTCGGCCGACTCATCATCAATCGCACCCCAAAGGAATAAACGACGTTCTTTGGCTAAATACTCTTCGGCCGTCTTCATAAAATCAGGGACTTTAGATTCGCTTGTGTTATCGCATTCTTTCTTTTGCATTAAAAACTCCGTAAGGGAAAGTTATACGTTCCTAATTTAGAAAAAAATACGTATTTTTGTAAAATGAACCAAGCAGGAAAGCCCCTCCTAGCGGGCATTATATCGCAAACCAATTTGCTTAAGGCCGAAATGGAACCCAAGAGCCTTTTGCGTTCTAACCTATTACTTTGCGATGCCTTAGAAATTCGTTACGACCTTTTTGAGTCGGTATCGGATTGGCCCTTGTTAGCTGCTCGCGTGCGAAGCATTCAGCCACAATCAAAAATCATAGGAACTATCCGCTTAAAATCCGATGGTGGGTGCTTTGATGACGCTATGATTGATGAGCGTCTAATGCTTTGGGAATCCATTTTAAATGCGAGCGTGGTCCCAGATTGGCTAGATTTTGAAGAGCTTTCTTTGTCAAGTGAATTGGATCTCAAAAGCAAGGCCGAGCGTCGAGGCACTAAGATTTTTGTATCTAAACATGATTTTCATAAAATACCATCTTCTCAAGAACTCCTTCGATTAGCAGACACAGCAGAAAAAGCGGGTGCCTGTGGAATTAAAGTGGCGGCGATGAGCTTTTGCGAAGGGGATTCAGCACCTCTTTACGAGTTTCTAAAGGGAGTCGCTGGTCGTTTTGAATGGCGCGCCGCTTTTGCTATGGGCGAGTCTGGGTCAGCCAGTCGGGTCTGGTCCCTCTGCGCTGGCGCTAACCTTACTTATGGCAATATTAGTGATGTTTCTGTGCCAGGTCTTTTATCAGTAAAAACAATGCGAAGTGCAATTGATCACATGTCTTATTGTGAAACGGAGAGCGAATTGGGGCTTTTTATTAAAAACCTACCCGATTAAGGTCTTTATTTGTTTTATAAACAGTGTTATTTTATGCTGTTTCGCACTTCGTACTTTGGATAAATTCTTTTTTTTGCTAAATATCACCTAATAAAGTTAATACAAGGGTCACTAAATATGCGACTTACTGAAAGATTCGTTGATAATTCGATAATTATTAACTCT
>DUVD01000081.1 GCA_012841225.1 Fibrobacter sp. | reverse complement strand
TTTTCTTACTTGTGGTTTCGGTTTGGGCGCAATCGAACACTAATAGCGCATTGCCTGTGAATGCTATTTTATTTACGGGTATTTTAAATGATTCGACTTTTTTAGATGATCCTCTGTGCAGGGCAGAAATTCTTGAAACAGGCGAAATGCAATCCATTCAATTTAAAAAGCCATTTCAATTTTTGTTACCGTTAGATACACTATGGAACTTATGCATTTATGGGGCGAATAAAGAAAAATGTTATGAAGTAATATATTTAGGATCCGATTCTGCATTTGCTTTCGAAATAAGTAATGATGTATTGATGACTTACTACGAAGACGGTCTTGAAGAAAGAATCCCAGCTGCTAAATTAATTGAGGAAGGCACTGCTGAAGAGGATATCGACGTAAGCGAGCTGTTAAATTCCGACCCTGCTAAGGTAACGGAATTAAAAAAAGTAGTGGTGCAATTGCGCCGTAGGCCTAAACGCAAATTAGGCGAGTCTGTAGTTTCGGCAAAGAGTATTCGACGAATGCCAGGGCTTGCTGAAGCTGATGTTATTCGGAGCATTCAAGCGCTTCCGGGAGTAGTTGCTAGCTCTGACTTTAGCACAAAAATTTATGTGCGTGGCGGTGGTGCAGATCAAAACCTATTCTTATTGGACAACGCCGTTGTGTATTCTCCAACTCATTTTTTTGGTCTTTTTAGCACCTTCCTCGTTGAAGCCATTGACGATGTAAAATTTTATAAAAGTGGGTTTCCTGCGCAATATGGAAATCGCTTGAGCTCCGTTCTTGACATTCAAAGCCGAAAAGGCGGGACAGACACTACTGAGGCTTGGTTCGATAAATCGAGCGTGAAGGTGAGCACTTTTGCTGCACAATTGCATACAGAAGGGCACAAAGGAAACGCACGTTGGATTCTCGCTGGGCGTTCGACATATATTGGGCCAATGCTTACTTTATTTAACAAGATAGGCTTAGTTGATTTTAATCTCACCTACAATTTTACGGACTTACAGGGCGCTTTGATTTATCAGTTTAATGAGGATATGGAGTTAAAGACGAGCTTCTATTTAGGAGAGGATTATTTGATCTTCCCGCCTTTAGACGCTGGTTGGGGCAATAAAGTAATACCCCTTAATTTTAGATGGCGTTTTCATGAATGGGTTGAGTACAATGCTACGGTTTCTTTTTCTCATTTTTTCCAAACATTGGATATTTTAGATCTAATATCAATTGGTAATGATATTCAATCTTGGAGTGCTAAGCAGTGGCTTAACTATTACCGAATTCCAGATCATACTTTGACTTTAGGCTTAGAAATGGAATACAGTCGGGTAGAATTTTGGCAAAAATTTTTAGATATAGAATTGAGAGACAAGCAACGTCCATTACACTATGTCGGGTACTTGATGGATGCTTGGCAGTTAAACCCTCAATTACTCTTTCAATACGGTGTGCGCCTTAACTACCAAAATCTTTCTAATCATTTTGGAGCGGAACCTCGTCTTTCTCTTGCCTACCAAATCGACGAAAATAAAAGTGTTGAGTTTTATGGTGGTCGCTACTTACAATACATGAACTCAGTGATGTTTAGTGATCAAGAATCTTTGAATGAATTTTATTACCCGTCTGTAACCACATCTAAAGGCAAAAAATTAAGTCCTTCTTCTTCTTATTTATTTGCTTTAGGCTACAAGCAAAAGAACATTTTTAATCGTTTTGACGCTTCTATAGAGGGTTATTATAAGACACAAAATAATTTAAATACGTTTAAAACGACTCAAGATTCTTCGGATGATCGTTCTTCCGATGGTTTTTTATTAGCGGATCTTTTTGGTTCGGCTCAAGGTTATTCTACGGGCTATGAGTTATCTCTTCGTCATGAAAATGGACCTATGTTTGGTGGGGCAAGCTGGAGCCATAGCGTAAGTGTGTTAAAAAACAATGATGATTCAGTGGTTTATTTCCCTAATTGGCATCAGCCTTATGCTGTTAAGCTCGATTTGGGTGTTAATTGGAAAGACAATGAAAATGGTATTTGGAAACACCAAAAGCGAAACGGTTATTTTAGGTCTTCTCTCAGCGTAAAATATGGATCTGGCATGCCGCTAACAGAAAAAATAGGTTACTATCAACCCAATGAATTTGATGAAGGCAATTTTCAAGACGAAATTGTTGTAGTGTCGGGAGCGAGAAACGCGGGCAAGCAAACAAATTACTTTAGAGTGGATTTAAAGCTTATAGATATAGGTGTAGAAAATAAATGGAACTTTAGCTGGACGATTATTAACTTAACCAACCACGAAAACATGTTCTATTATTTTTATGATACGAACAAAAATCCACCGCAGTTTGAAGCCATTTATCAATTTCCTTTTTTACCAGTGATGCTTAATTATGAATATTATTTTTAAAAGAACGATTCTAATAGGGGCTCTTTTCTTAGCGTCTTGCTTACAAGGCCCTTGGGAATATTATCCAGAAGAATCGGTCGCTTTTCGAGGCATTTACACGATAGGGCAAGT
>DUVD01000080.1 GCA_012841225.1 Fibrobacter sp. | reverse complement strand
ACTTCTTACACTCAAAATGACTCTATGATAACGGTTACTTTAGATGAGAAAGCAAAGTGGAGTGATGGTTCGCCTGTAACAGTTGAGGATGTAGCCTACTCGTTTTACTTGGACTCTATATTCCCCACACCACGTCATGGCATTTGGCAGTACATCTTAAAAATAGAAACTAAAGAAAATCAGGTTTTCTTTTACTTTAAGCCAGAAAACAAAAATCCACTTGTCGTTTTAGGTTCGCTTTCAGAAACATCCATATTACCTAAAAAAATCTTTGCCCCTTTGGCAGAGGCCTCTAAAACTAAAAGAGGATACAACTACGCCAACGTGTTGAGTTTTAAAAACGACTCTCTTCCTTTGGTTTCTGGTCCATACAACTTAAAGCAATTTTACCCCGATAAAATCGTCTTGGAACGGGTAAAATCCTATTGGGGTAATTTCAAGTACGGTGATAAAGCCCCTGCTCCTAAATACATCATTCATTCTATTTACAACGGTAATAATCATTTTAATAGCGCTATGGTCAAAGGCAATCTCGACATTTCATCAATATTTCTCCCCCGCATCTGGGAAAAGAAACGAGATCAAATTCGCGCTTGGAGCGAAAAAGAACCATACCACGAACCGGGGTCTATCCCTACACTCTTTATTTCTCAAACCATGCCTCCTTTCACCGATGTAGCTTTCCGAAGAGCATTAGCTCATGCTATTAATTACGAGAAGATCAAAACACGGGCAGTTTCGGATTACACACCTAAAGTGGAGCCAGGCTTTATTCTTCCTTTCGGCCAAGAGGCTAAGTTTTTTAACAAAGATGACGCCGAAAAACTAGGCTATGCTTACGACATTGAAAAGGCTAAAACAATTCTCGCTGATGCGGGCTACTCTTGGGATAAGGCTGGTAATCTGCTTAGTAAAGACGGCGCTCAAATGCGTCCTCTAAGCGTCGAGTGCCCACAAGGCTGGACAGACTGGGAAGACGTTATTAAAGTCGTCGTTGAATCCTTCCAAGAAATTGGCGTGGTCGCTAATGAAAAATTTGTGGACTACAGTGTTTGGGAAAAAGACCTTCGCTTTGGTACCTTTGATTTAATTATGAAAACCCAAACAGCGGATCTTTCTGCCGCAACGCCTTGGGCTCGATTTGATCAGGTTATGAACGGTAAAAACCTTAAACCAGTAGGCGAAGAAGCTTTTACTAATCAAGGTCGTTTCTCTAACCCTAAGGCAGATTCATTATTAACAGTAATTCCTTCTCTTACCAACGAATCTGAATTGAAAAAAGCTTATAGAGAATTAAATGTGATCTTTATGGAAAAAATCCCTGTTTTAACATTGATGTATCGCCCCACTCAATACTACCAATTTTCTACTAAACATTGGACTAATTTTCCAACAGAGGAAAATCCTTATGCTCCGCCACAAAACTTAATCGTCGCAGCGAGCGTAAAAGCCCTTTGGTCAATCAAACCAACCAGTAAATAAAATGTAACTCACCGAAAGGTGAGTTTTTATCTAAATTTCAAAGTGAACCCAAGATTTTTTTTGGAGACCTATTTTGAAAAAAACTCGTTTTATTTTACCTAATGCTTTTACTAGCATGAACTTTTTACTTGGCGTGTTTGCCATTTGTTGGGTAACAGGTATTTTTTCCGATTTTACCGATAGAGACCCCTATCGTATGAGTGCCTATTTTGTGGTGCTATGCGTTTTGCTAGACAAACTAGATGGCTTTGCAGCACGTTTGGTGAACGCCAGTTCCGAATTCGGAGCTCAATTCGATAGCCTCGCCGACCTTATCGCTTTTGGACTTGCACCCGCCTTTGGTCTTTTATTTTCTTATATGAACTACGCTAAAGATTGGAGCTCTAAAAACTTTATTCTTTTGCTCGTTGTTTTTTCTGTTTACGTTCTTTGTGCTGCCATGCGCCTTGCTAAATTCAATGCAATGGACTGCGACAACTTGCCCGATTATTTTTCTGGGCTTCCAAGCACCTTTGCTGGCGGTATTAACGTTGTAGGGCTTTCCTTTTTTATTCACAAGGGTGGTTTTGAAGCAGCTACAGCTTCGCCAACCCTTTTGTTTATACCAGTATTCATTATGCTGCTCTCGGCGATGCTTATGGTTAGTCCACTATTTTTGCCCAAAGTAAAAGCACGCAAAAATAAATTTATAAATGCAGCTCAATTTGTATTAATTATTGCTGTTTATATTTTAGGGTTTTTGTTCATCTCCCCTAATGTGCCATTCATTCATGAAATGTTTATCGCTTTAATGCTTTCCTATGTCATAATAGGCTTTGGAGTTGGGCTATACCGCCGAGAACAGATCTGCAAAGAACTTCTTAAATGCGAAGAGAAAAGCTAAAGTGCATAAAGCCATTTAGCAAACGAGGCGGCATAGTCCGCCTCTAGTTGTTCTAAGGGGACTTTTGGCAATTCTAGTGTAATGCACTCTATTTTTTGTTCTTCGCACCAAGATCCCAAGCTGCCTGGTGTTTCGTATCCAATAGAGGAGACCCACGGCATTTGAAATAACTCTTCTAATTGAAGTACAGCGCTACTCCTCTCTAAAGCATCAATACAAGACATTGGTGCATGCATCGAAAGGATGCTTGAAGGGCTATGTTCTTTAATAAGGGCTATCAATGCTGTTGTTTCTTTTTCACTAGAAGGGTACGCTCCTGGCGATAGCGCTGTGACGCGAGGTGACCCTAAGGTTAGTT
>DUVD01000079.1 GCA_012841225.1 Fibrobacter sp. | reverse complement strand
TGAGTTTCAACCACCCCCGAAAGTCCATTAGGGGAATTAATAGCGGTCTCGTAATCGGTGTAAAGAGTTTTATCACCTTGTCGCAAATAACCAAGCTCTACATTCGCCTTGTTTTTATCTTTAGACCAAGAAAGATCAAACCAAATATCTAAAGCATCGGAACCTCGACGGTAACCTAAAGGGTAATCGACAAAGTAGGTGTCGGCAAAATCGGGATCTGTTTGACGTCTATAATTACTACGGTACATACGGCGACTTGTGTATTTTAAAAGAGGCAGTTTCTCGTTATTGTAAGCAGGGTCGGTAAAAACGACATCTAAAGAAAACTCAAAATCACCAACGCCGCGTGTTTTCCACTCTTGATGGTATCCCGTAAAATAGCTCACAATCGGTCGAGTGGTAGCACCTTCGGCCTCGCCAACAGGGCTTGTCACATCTTCTAAATTAACCTGCCAATAAAACGAGCTGCCATAAGCAGGGCGAAGCCCCCACTCAAAAATACTACTCGCTTTTGTAAAACCGCTCCCGTAATTGTCGTGCAAAAACATAAAGGGGCTTACCGTTCTTAATTCTATTTGCTTGCCGCCCACTAAACTCTGTTCAATAAACTTAACCCAAAATCGCCCAAAATCGAGCCCCAAGCTATGATAGACGAGGGTCTTATACGGCTCACTATAAGAACGGTTTCTCTGGTTATCGACGTTATCATATATTTGTTCGTGAGCTTCGCTAAACTCTGGAGGTGGAGCGCCTGGAGATCCTGGCGTACCGTGCAACCAAGGGTTTAAAGAGGAAATAAAAAAATCATAGCGAAAAGCGCTTGCCATAAGACGCCACAATATCGCATCGTGGTAAGGCGTACCGCCCAAAGCGAGAGAATTTTTAGAAGGTCCAATGTCTGGCTTAAAACGACCAAACTGCACAAAGCCTAGTTGATTTCCCCATTTAGCGTAAGCATCTGTGGGCACATTAATGTCGAGTTCGCTTGGAGAAAGTGTAAAATTGGTGTGCAAGGAACTATTGTACCAAGCCTCAAGGTCTTTTCGGAGGGGAGCCTCTAAATGTATAGAAAACGAGTCTAAACCCACATCAAAAATCAAGGCGAAAAAAGGATCAATACGCTCGTAATAACGAGCTGTTTCTAAAGGTATTTGAAGTCCTCTCCAATTAGAACCATAGCGATCTGCGGTATCAGAAGCAAAAACAGAAGCGGATGGCCCTCCAGAAAAACCCAAATTCAGCTCTGGCGTCACATGAAAGTAGCCCGCAGCGAAGAGATTTGAAACCCCACCGACAAAAGCGAGCAAAAGTACGGAAAGAGAGAAGCGCATGTGTTCAATTTAGAAAACATTACCCTTTTCTCGTTCTGTTTTGATTTTTTATAATTCAAAACCCACTCAATTATTAAATTTATATCATGACTTTAACGAAATACATACTCCAGATACATTGCCCAGACCAAAAAGGGCTTATTGCAGGAACAACACAGGTCCTCGCTAAAGCCGGCGCCAATATCATCGACATGACTCAACACACAGCTAAAGACAT
>DUVD01000078.1 GCA_012841225.1 Fibrobacter sp. | reverse complement strand
AGGCTAATGTAAAATCAAAGTAAAGGAATTCTTTATAAATTGTTTTAAAGAATTGCTTATTTAATCCAATCCAACAGAAACAAGCAAATTCTTGGCAATTATCACCAAATTGAACAATAAAACTACTCCCAGTTCATAATAATCGAATCGCTTTGGTTCATTGGCAAAACTCGCTTGTTTTCTAAAACTGTGCCAGTTCTCTTAAACTTTAATGTGTCTGGAAGAACAGAAGAACTATCGTCCAACAGTAAGGTGGTTGTCCATTCAAAACAAGGAATGACACCTTCATCTTCTTCTGGCCCACAAATATCAGCATTGCTCACTTTTTCATCGATAAAGACTTCTCCAGAGTCACTGTCTAAGCGTCGAATGCGAAGGGCACTACCCCGCTCGGCATAAGATTCAGAAACTAAAACAGCAGGAACACCCCTCTTATTCCACAAAATACGCATAAAATCACGATTTAAAACCACCGAGTCGAGGCAAAAAAGAGTGGGATTAAAAAATTGTAAGGTACCCGTAGAGTCCGTCACAAAAGAGCCAAAACACTCCTTGCCGTTAGAAAACACATAGGCCTTCCGACCCAGAGCAGCGCTTTCGGCTACCACCGCATTTTCCAATCGAATAGAATCAGGAGTCCCTTTCTGCCGCAAAATAATGGTTTTTGATAAGGCCTCTTGCCATGGCATAATGATATAATTGGATAAAATGGAATCTAAAACAAGCCGGCCAGATTCATCTACTGACGCCATCTTTTTCAAGGTGTTTTTTTGCTCGGGAAGAGCTCCCTCGTCTTTTTTTTCTGAGCTACAAGAAATCACTAAAATAGCGACGACGGCAATTAGAAAAAAACTTTTAACATGCATAAAAATCCTTTTGAGCTGCACCTGACCTAAGATAAGCAATCTAACTTTTATTTAAGCTTTGTAGCGTTATTCACGCGCCAAATTTCAATAATTTCTCCCATTCCAGATACTCGAAAGCGATCTTCTGCGATATTAAGCTCCTCACGAGCCCTTTTTAAATCGTTCGGAGGATCTTCCATGCGCTCTGCTGTGAGGCTAAAAGTACCCCAATGCATAGCAATGCTCAATTTAGATTCCATTAACAGGTGGAGTTGAGCCGATTGCCTAGGACTCACGTGCATTCGAGTTAAGCGGGCGGGCAAGTAGCTCCCTATAGGGATTAACGCTAAATCGAGAGGCGCAAAGCGAGCGGCAATCTCTTTGTAAAAAGAGCCGTCACCCATAGCGATATCGCCTGCAAACCACACCTTTTTACCTTCGCGAACAAGCATCCAGCCGCCCCAAAGGGTTTTATTACGATTACGTTCAAAAATAAAACGGTTGGATTTATGATGACCCGGTACAAAGGTCAATTCGCAACCTAGTATTTCGGCACTCTCCCACCAGTCCTTCTCAATAATTTGTTTTTCAGCAATGCCCCATTTTTTTAGAAGCCTTGCAACCTTTAGTGGGACTGCAAAAACAACATCAGGGTATTTTTTATAAATCGACTTAATGCTTCTTTTATCTAAATGATCGTAATGATCGTGAGAAATTAGCACCAAGTGCACGGGTGGTAAAGAGTCTAAAATTCGTCCTGGAGGAGTCCCTCGTTTAGGACCTATAAAAGAAATCGGTGAGGCCCTTTTGCTAAAAATAGGATCGGTTAAAACACCCAGATTACCTAAACGCAAGTAAAAAGTGCTCTGCCCAATCCAAGTGGCAGAACTACTTAAAGAGTCTTTCCAAAGAAACTCATTGCCTCGAACAAGAGGTAAAGGGTAAAACGAGTTGTCGTAATTAGCCACATCTTCTTCCAAATGCATGGTGTCTAAAAGGAGTAGCCCTAAAGTATCCGTGTTTTGAAATCGGCCATCTGACGTGTGATGCGCTGGGAGACTAGATAAATCTAGCGGTGGCGACGATGAGCAGGACGACAAGAAAAGTAAAAGTAAAGAAAGAATACAAGGAAAAAGCATAAAAACAAGATACATAAAAGAAGCGTAGTCCACCCCACATTTCGTTGAATAGAAGTCCCTTTTTGCCTAGGATAAGTGCATAATTGCACTGGTGATCATCTGTGTTGGAAACGGCAGCAAGCGTGGTAATATAGGGGTTTTTATATTTGATTACTGCTTGACGAATTGCCGATTCGTGAGTAACTGCGTCTCGACGAGGCCATGGCGTATTAATCACTAAAGAAACTTAGTTGTTCACAATAACATCTATGACGTTAGGGCGGCCTTCTCCAATTTTAGCAATCACTTCACAAGAGACACCTGCTTTTTCATAAAAAAGTACCGTGCCTTCTATAGCGAGAATTTTAAAGCCGAGTTTGGCAAAACCTTTACCAGTTTCAATGGCTTGTTCGCTTAGGCTTTCTTTATCGGAAAGGACTTCCATGCCGCGGCCACCTAAAATCATGACCTTTTTAGGGTTATTAGAAGCGACGGTTTCATCT
>DUVD01000077.1 GCA_012841225.1 Fibrobacter sp. | reverse complement strand
TTACTGGCAATGGCTACGCCACCGAAGCCCTTAAGCTAATTAGTCATTATGCCTTTAACTCATTGAAGTTAAACAGGTTAGAAGTGGATGTAGCAATAAATAACCCTAAAAGTATCGCTTTGTTAGAGCGCGTGGGCTTTCAAGAAGAAGGGCTTTTTAGAGAATATACACGCCTTAATGGCGTCTTTTTGAACCATCGGCGGTTTTCTCTGCTTTCCACCGACATGGCGGCAACTCGTTTATAAAAAGGTAGTTGACGTTTACTTTCGTAAACGAGTTTATTAAAAACTTACTTCTTTATTAACATAGAACAGCTATTTTATAAATATGACCGAAAGCGCAAATCAAAAACTCAAAGAACCCGATATTTTGCAATATACGAATTACCGTATATACTTGCGCGATTATTATGATTATAAGAAGAAAACCTCTTCTGCATTTAGCCTTCGCTTTTTTGCCGAGAAAGCAGGGCTTTCGAGCCACGCACATCTTAAGCTAGCGATCGATGGCAAGCGAAACATTACTAAAAATACAGTAGTCAAGTTAGTTTTGGGTATAGGCTTAGATACACGCAGAGCATCTTATTTTGAAAGTCTGGTTTTTTTTAACCAAGCAAAAAAAGATAAGGAAAGGCAAATTTATTATGCCCAACTTTTAGCGGCCAGTCCACGCTCTAAGCTACGCACTTTAGAAAAAACTCAATTTCGAATTTTCCGCGAATGGTACCACTCTGCCATTTTGGAAATGACTTCGATTAAAAGCTTTAAGCCTGCTCCAGAATGGATATCTAAACACATTATGGGAGACCTTTCTGCGGCGCAGGCAGCAGAATCACTAAAACTCCTTTTAGATCTTGAGCTCATAGTTAAAACGGCAAACGGCTTTCGCGCTAAAAACCCTCTTTTAACAACAGACGATGAAGTCCAGGACATTTTAGTCAAATTATACCATAATCAGATGCTAAAGCTCTCTGCAAATGCTTTATCGGAACTTTCTGGCGACCAAAGGGACTTTTCTGCTGTCACTTTTGCGATTAAGCGCACTGATTTCCCCGCTTTGAAAAAACATTTGCAACTTATGCGAAAAGAACTATTAGATTTCTCTGCTAGTAGCGGTGAAGCTGAAGATATTGTCCAAGTCAATATTCAGCTTTTCCCTTTGACCCGAGGAGTATAATGAGTGATTATCGTTTTTTTAGCTTCTGTTTGTTTGGATTAGCAATCATTTTTAATGGTTGCAGCACTAAAGAGCCCGCCACAACCGGTATTGAAATCGGTAACCCAAGCATTGCTTTTACAGCAAGTTTTCTCATAGACTATGGTTCGCAGCCAGTTACTACTCCTCTACTCGCTAAAATGCCAAGCGCAAACGAATTAATGATCATCGAAAATTTACGTTTGGATTTAAAGAGTATTCGCTCTTATTCCAGTTATTATGTTTATGTCACTACCGATCCACTCGAAGGCCTCCTGTTGTGGCCATACGAGAGTATGCCTACAGATACCACAATGAGAATTAATTTTGGAAACGGAACCCAAAATGGCGAATCGATCATCGACGATGCTTTCAAAAAAATAGACTTGCAAGACGAGGGCTTACTCAAAGAAATTGGCGTCGGGTTTGAACCCAATGAAACAAAGAACTACTCCATTGATGGACTTCTTAAAATTAACAACGAAGACATCCCCTTTGAGTTCTCGCTTTCTGCGTTTGCTTCCATCGATTTGCGCTACCATTACCAACAAGCAGAAATTTACGCAGATTCGCTTAACCTACCCGTTGTTTTTTACGTAAAACGTTGGATTGAAGGGGTCGATTTGTCTGATGCGGTAATTGAAAACGGCGTAATTCGCTTTAGTGAAACCGAAAACAAAGCCCTCTGGACTTCTTTAAACGACCGTTTTTTATCAAGCTTCTCTTGCTTGCGTTGGTCGTGGGAACAATTAGATGGCACTGTAATCTCCGATTATGTACAAGAAGCCCTTAATTTATTTGACAAGCCCCTTACCAACTGGGCTACCAATGGAGACTTCTCTAATGGTTCCACAGGCTGGGTTTTAGTTAGACAGTATTTTGGAGTAGCTGACACTGCCATTGTTCAAGAGAAGGGCAACCATTTTCAAATGAAGGTAAGCATCTCCAACGGCGGCACTAAGTCTTATAGCATTCAATTGATTCACGAAGACATCCCCGTTTTAAAAGATCGAAAGTACAAGCTTATCTTTACTGCTTGGTCCGATGTCGAGGGGCCTATTATTGTGCGCCTGGGCTCTTACCATACGCCATACAACCAACTAGGTTTTCAAAAGACTTTTGTAATTGGAACCAATGGAGGTGAGGCTTACGAGATCGAATACAATGGTTTAGAAGACAATACTTTTGCTAGACTAGAATTCAATCTTGGTGGCGCCGAAAGGACTATCTGGTTTAAACAGATCCAGATTATTCGCATCGATTAGTTTCCGTAGTCGTTCTAACTATATTTATAAAATATGGCTAATATTCCTAATAAAAAAGAAAACTTTGTAATTGAAAGCATCCGCCCTTCACTTGAGGAAGGGCGCCTTATGATTAAACGAGAACCAGGCGATGCAGTCACGGTTCAAGCGACTATTTTCAGGCACAGTCACGAGAAGTACGACGCAGCGATTTTGTACAAACAACCCTCTCAAAAAAAATGGCGAAAGGCTCCTATGATAGAAGCCGAAAACGACTTGTGGGAAGGTTCTTTTATTGTTCAAAACATTGGCTACTACGAGTATAAAGTAATTGCTTGGACACTCGAACCTGAAGATATCCCTACCGAAAGCCCCGTTATGGAATTGCGAGTAGACCCTAGGTACGCACGCACAGGCACTTGGTACGAGATGTGGCCAAAAAGTCAGGGCACTAACCCTAATGCAAGCGCTACTTGGCAAGACTGTGTGAATCAACTCGACTATATCGAAGATCTAGGTTTTGACACTATCTACTTGGTGCCCATTCACCCCATTGGTGAAACCAACAGAAAAGGCGCTAATAACTCACTCAAAGCAAAAAAAGGCGAACCAGGTTGCCCTTATGCTGTGGGCAACAAACACGGTGGGCACTTTGCTATTGACCCTGAATTAGGGACGATGAAAGACTTTGAACACTTTGTGGCACAAAGCAAAAAGAAAGGGTTTAGGCTGGCGCTCGATATTGCACTAAACTGCAGTCCCGATCACCCCTACGTAAAAGAACACCCCGAGTGGTTTTTTCACGAGCCAGACGGCACTATCAAGTTTGCCGAAAATCCACCTAAAAAATACGAAGATATTTATCCTTTCGACTATTATAATGAAGACTACAAAGGGCTCTGGCAAGAAATTCGAGACATTATTCTCTTTTGGGCAGATAAGGGAATCGACATATTTCGCATAGATAACCCACACACCAAGCCCTTCCCGTTCTGGGAATGGCTGATCAAAGACATTAAAGAGAAACGCCCTGAAATCGTATTTTTAGCAGAAGCGTTTACGCGGCCAAAAATAATGCACCGACTTGCTAAGCTCGGTTTCGACATGAGCTACACCTATTTTACTTGGCGCACCGAAAAATGGGAGTTTGAACAATACCTTAAAGAGTTGACTCAGTCAGAAGCTACAGAATACATGCGCGGCATATTTTTTCCAACTACGCCAGACATATTCCCAGAGTATTTAGCTGATCAAGGGCCCGCGGCCTTTAAGCAACGCTACTTTTTAGCAGCCACCTTGTCGAGCCTCACTGGTATGTACAACGGCTATGAGCTTTGCGAAAATGAAAAATCACCCCTCAAAGAAGAGCTTCACAATAGCGAAAAGTACCAGTATAAAGTGCACCACTGGCACGAACCCGGCATCAAAGACTTTATCCGCCGAGTGAACATCGCCAGAGAGACGCACCCCGCAATGCAAGAGTACGACAACCTCAAATTCCACTACGCTGAAAGCGACCAGTTAATGGTTTACTCCAAGCGCCTAGATAAAGATGTTATTTTATGCGTTGCCAACATGGACATGCATAACACTCAAGAAGGCATGATCGCTTTGAACATGCAAGAACTCGGTTTTTCCGAAGATGCATTTTTCTTTGTGAAAGACCTGCTCACCGATGAGTCCTTTGTGTGGCGGGGTTCTGAAAACTTTGTGCGTCTCGACCCCAATAAAGCGCCCGGACACCTTTTTGTTCTTAAGCAGATTTAATTCAAATTTAAAATTAAAAAAGGACTGCCCAAAAGCAGTCCTTTTTTTGTGTTTGTGGAAGAGAGACTATCGAACGAACACCCTTTGAATCCAGCGAGAAGCCGACGATTGCACCTGAACATAATATACACCAGCGGGTATTTCTGAAAATGAAACAGAAGTTTGATTTATACCAATCGAAGCATCCCATTTTTTTATAAACATCACCCGGCCAGAAAGGCCCATCACCGAAAGCGTTACCGGGCCTTGATTTTTAAGCACAAAAGAAACCGACGTCATGCTTTGAATTACCGAAGGGAAAACGTTAAAACCTGCCGTCTGTAAACGGCTGTTTTCAATAGCGGTGGTACCACTCACCTTGATGACACCAGACTTAGAAACGTTTGTAGAATTGCCCACTGTCGTTACAGTGAAGGCATAATCTTTAGGAGTGGCCTTTGCTTCTACCGTACCTTGGATATAAATATTTTGAGCACTTTCATCTAAAGAATAGGTAATGCCTGGAGGGAGCCCCACTACAGAGGCGCCTGTCGCATTAACCCAAGTGTAATACAAAGTCACAATAGCATCGCCAGGAGCCACCGTTTGATTAGCGCTACCAGAACCATGTTTTTCTAAAGCGGCGGGCAAAGTTACATTTATAGAGGAGCTCGAAGAAGAAACAACGGAACTTGAAGAGGAAGCGACCGAACTGGACGATGGTTTTACAGAGCTAGAAGACGGAAGGGCAGCACCCGGAGCGGGCAAAGTAGCTCCTGCAAAGTTTTTAATAGAGTCGCGAAGGGCATAAGCTTTAGTATCATTGCTTACATCGGTCAAAGTCATTTTATAAGAAGGAGTGAAAGCGGTTTTATTTCCTGCGGTGTTACCAGAAGTGCCCTCAAAATAGTTACCGGTGGCAGATACAGCGGTGTAATTTTCTTCGTATAGATCAATTGGTTTTTTCACACCAATAAATACATTGTTTTCAACTCGAAGATCGGCTTTATAACCTGCGCGCACACAATTAGAAGATTGCTTGCTATCAAAAAGATTGTTAGCCACATGCACTTGCCCAAAACGAACGCGTGGCATGCGCTCTTTAACGCCATCAGCCCACCAGTTGTGATGAAATGTAACTCTTAAATGCCCCGCATCACCTGTTTTGCTGTCGCTGTTACCAATAAGGTTACTGAACTGGTGGTTTGTAGAAGCAGAGGTATAACTGAATTTAGTCCAAGAGATGGTCACATAATCAGAAGCATTAACGATATCGAGATTGCCATCTTGGCCATCGTAAACATCTAAATGGTCTATCCAAATTTTGGTTGCCTTATTATTGATTTGAACGCAGTCATTCGCATCGATGTCGACAGCGCCGGTTCCTTTAACAATTAAATTTCTAATGATCACGTTGCTTACATTCGAGATTTTAATACCGGACTTCCCATTTGGCTGAGTAATAATTGCACCAGGGTAGCCATAAAGCGTTACATTAGAACCGACTTCAATTTCTCCGGCATAAGTCCCGGCTTTGATGTAAATAATTTTATTGCCGGCCTTAGCATGATTCTTTAAGTCGGTTGCATTACTTACAGTCACTTCACCATAACCTGCGCCTCCTGTAGCGCCACCACTTACCGCCCAACCGGCCATAGGGAAATCAGGACTAACAGCTGCCATAGCCGTACCAAAGGCAGCTAGCGCTAACAAAAGAATCCGACTGCTAATTGTTCTCATATTTATCCTTTTTTTTGTTTCAAAACACCCTCGCTAGACTTCTAGCGTTCTTTTTAAATTTAATGCAAAAAAATAGAAAAAGAGCATTACGAAAACACAAATCGTTGTCTAAAGATTAATAACGGTCTTTTTTTGTTGTTTTAAGGGATAAACGGGCTAAAGTAAAAAACATTTTACGTCTTGCTTTATTATTAAAAGCATTATAATTATGTTCTCAAAATTTCGGACACTTGAATTAAACGTGATTGCTCTACAATATATGCCTGTAAAACACCCCTTTTTTATTCCCTATTAATGAACGAATAAAGCCCCCACAAGGGAGGCTTTATTAAAGGACTAAAAATAGTTCTACTTAACGCCTTGTCCAGTTTCTGCCGCTGTAATTAAATGTTCTTTAATTTTGCGATAGTCGTTCAATACGTCTGTATAAGTAGTGGTGACGAGAGGGTCGTATTGCGCTTCGGCCAAGTGACTCCAGTGCATACTGCGAAGTTCGCGCACGAGTTGTGTAATCTCAAAACCTTGCTTGCGAACAATGGCGAGCATCTTATCATCTTTATTGACTTGCTCGAG
>DUVD01000076.1 GCA_012841225.1 Fibrobacter sp. | reverse complement strand
TTATTGGTAAGTACTTCCACTTCTTGTTCTTGGGGCGCACTTTCCTCTTGCAAGATTTTTTGACCCTTTTCTAAGCTTCGCTTGATGCGTTCTTGCTCGCGTTTATCCATATCTAAACCGACTTTGGCTTGGTCTTCGGACACAGTATAGCGCGCATTAGATTCGTCCATAGCCTTTTGAATGCCGACCAAGCGGCCTGAGCCATCAACAAAAAGCTCCATTTGCTTTAAAGTTGAAAGCTTTAAGCGACGAGCCGCGATTTGGTACTCGGGCTTGAATTCTTTTCCATCACTAATAGCATAAATTTCGTCTTTAGCCACGTACTGAAGGGCGTCTTCCCAGCGAGCACCCTGCACGCAAGTAGTAAAACCGACTAAAGCATCGTTTATTTTGTCTGGATCGCTTGATTTGAAACCAGCGCAGCCAGAAATAAACAATAACATGGCAAAACAACCCATTAATATTTTTTTCATAGGAACATCCTCCTAAAAATTATCCCCTGCTAAAATACATTCATTTTTATAATGTTGCCATTTTTTTCGATAAAAGATTTCTTTACAAGCGCTATTTTCTATTATTGACACCTTATGAGTACTAATTCTGACATTTACCGACTCCATCTTCCCGACGATAGGGAGATTATTTTAGTGGGCACAGCCCATATCTCTCAAGAATCAAAAGATTTGGTTCGAAAAACGATCGAAGAGGAAGCCCCAGACACCGTCTGTGTGGAGCTAGATGAAGGTCGCATGAAGTCGCTCGAAGAACCAGAGCTATGGAAAACACTGGATCTCAAAGCCATTATTCGCCAAAAACAGCTCGGCACTTTAGTCGCCAACTTAGTTTTGGGCTCTTACCAAAAACGCATGGGCGACCAAACAGGTGTGCGTCCAGGGGCCGAACTGCAAGAAGCCGTTCAAATTGCTAAAGAAAAAAACATCCCTATTGTTTTGGCCGACCGCCCTATTAAAATAACCCTACGCCGCACGTGGTCTTATACTCCTTGGTACCGCAAGCTTACGTTAATTGGGGCTTTGATCGGTAGCATTTTTGACAAAACAGAAATTAGCGAAGAAGACCTAAAAAAAATTAAAGAGCAAGACGCCCTAAATTCGATGATGGCCGAATTTGGAAAGGCTTTTCCAGAAGTCAAAAAAGTTTTAATAGACGAACGAGATCAGTTTTTAGCATCGCGCATCAAAAACGCACCAGGCAAAAAAATCGTCGCTATAGTTGGCGCCGGCCATGTGAACGGCATCTCCGAAATCATCGAAAAGAATTTAGAAATCCCTTCCGAAGAATCGCTCAACAAAATAAAAAAATCCTCTATCGGTTGGAAGGCTTTAGCTTGGTCTATTCCGGTGGCTATTGTTGCTTCGATTATTGCGATTGGCATTCATTCTGGAGCCGCCAAAGCTGGGGAAATCAGTTTGCAATGGGCCATGCTTACTGGCGGGGGCGCTATGCTTGGGACTATTATTGCAGGTGGCCATCCCGTTACTGTTTTAGTCGCTTTGCTCGTCGCCCCTTTTACAGGGCTAACCCCGCTCATCGGCGTTGGCTTTTTTACGGCCCTCACTCAAGTTTATATGAGACCACCTCGGGTCAAAGAAATGGAACGGCTCAACGAAGATATCTGGAAGGTTTCAAGATGGTGGAAAAATCGAGTGACTCGTGTATTCCTTTGCTTTTTGCTTCCTGGATTTCCAGCGATTATCGGCAAGATTATCGCCATTTTTACGATTTACAAAGCCTTTTAACCTAAAGTCAATTAAATGGCCTTCGTTAAGGCAACTATCCCAGCAATAAGACCGCCTAAAAAAATTGCTATTAATAAAAATAGTCCTAGGACAATCCACTTTAGGTACTTTGCTATTTTAACAAGTATTGCATCTTGATTTGAAGACCATGTTTGAAATAAGTTTAATGCCGCAGCAAGAGCTATTCCCACATCATCGACCCAACCCAAAACGGGGATTAAATCTGGAGACAGGTCAATTGGAGAAATGGTGTAAGCCAGAGCCAAAAAACTTGTTAAAATAGAAAGCGCCTTTTTTAACGGCGAGACCTCTTGCTCCGAAAAATCATTTATGTCGCCGATTTTAGATTCCATAAACACCTCCATAAAATGTGTGAAATAAAATTGCTCTACTTAATATAAATCTATCGCACCGACAAAAACAGACAAAAGGTTTGTTAAAAAGCCTTCATACTACAAAATTAATCTGGGTGAACTGACGCCCATTACAAGCTAAATAAATTATCTTCTTTTTATGAAGATACCATTTAATAAGCCGCCCTTTGTTGGCACGGAATTGGATTACATTCAGCAGGCTGTACAAAGCGGGCGCATTTGTGGTGATGGCGCATTTAATCTTAAGTGTCACGTTTGGCTTCAAGATCGTTTTAAAACTCAAAAAGCACTCTTAACGACCTCTTGCACTCACGCTCTTGAAATGGCTGCTTTGCTTTGTGAAATTAAAGAGGGCGACGAAGTGATTATGCCCTCATTTACCTTTGTCTCAACGGCAAACGCCTTTGCCATGCGCGGTGCGAAAATTGTGTTTGTCGATATACGGCCCGACACGATGAATATAGATGAGACTAAAATTGAAGCGGCAATTACTCCAAAAACTAAAGCCATTGTACCGGTGCACTACGCTGGAGTGGCTTGCGATATGGATAAGATTAATTCCATTGCAAAAAAGAATAAGTTATTTGTTATCGAAGACGCCGCTCAAGCGATGATGTCTACGTACCGCGACCGCTTTTTAGGCACTCTGGGCGATTTTGGTTGCTACAGCTTTCATGAGACTAAAAACTACAGCATGGGCGAAGGGGGTGCGTTATTAATTGACGACAATCGCTACTCCTCTCACGCCGAAATTATACGCGAAAAAGGCA
>DUVD01000001.1 GCA_012841225.1 Fibrobacter sp. | reverse complement strand
AGGAGTGTTTCTTTGAGGCCACAATCTAGCCATTTATCAATTTTTTGTGTTCTAAATTGGGCGCCGTTTTCGATCATGATTTGCAGAGCGTCGGTGAGTTGGTACTCGCCTTTGGTGCGTTTGTCTTCTTTTATGAGCTGTTCTAAAGCCTTGCGAAGAGCGCTTACGTCTTTTATGTAATATAGGCCAACTAGGGCCTGGTAAGAGATGGGCTCTTTTGGCTTTTCTACTAGTTTGGTTATAATGCCATCGTCGTTGGTGACGGCAACGCCAAAGCGGCTAGGGTCGCTGACCGTTTTGGTCATGAGTATGTTTTCTTTGGCGCTGGCTAGTTTAGTTAAGTCGGCTTTGAATAGGGTGTCACCTAGTATAATTAAGGTGGGCTCGTCGTCTTTAAGGTGGGGCATACAAAGGTTAATGGCTTCGCCTAAACCTTGTGGGTTGTTTTGCAATATGGTGCGTGTTTTGCCCCATTCTTTTTGTGTGAGGTGTTTTTCGACGCACTCGGCCTTGTAACCTGTGATGAATATTTTTTCGCTAATGGGGAGGTTGCTTGTGCTTTCGACTATCCAATCGAGAATAGTTTTACCACCAACGGGCAATAAACACTTAGGTAAGTGTAGCGTAAACGGCCTAAGGCGTGTGCCTTTTCCCGCTACAGGTAGTATAAGCTTCATATTATTAATCCTCCACGCTCATCAAGTTGGCATCAAATCAGTTTTAAGGGTAGCGTTTGCGCTATTATTAGGAAAAGATAACATTATTTTTAGCTGTTTTGGTTCAATTTTGCTTTTTTGGTTAGAAAGCAGTGTTTTTTTGTTATATTTATGGTATGAATAACCGTAATTATTTATTAGCCCTATCTTTAAGTCGCTTTTGAAGCGGGGTTTTACGGTATAAACTAAAACGGCCTGCTTCGATTTCGAGGTAGGCTTTTGTTCTTTTAGGCCTTTTCGGGATCGATGCCAAGCAAGGAGATCTAAATTCATGAGTGATACTAATAGTGCTAACTCTAATCGCGTTCCATTTTTTTACGATGTGACGCTTCGCGATGGTAATCAGGCTTTGGCTAAGCCTTGGAACAACGAAGAAAAAGAAAAGGTTTATTTGCAGTTGTTAAGGCTTGGTGTGCAAGGCATTGAAGTGGGTTTTGCGGCGGCTTCCGATATGGATTTTGAATCCTGTAAGGGCATCGCTAAGTTAACGGCTTCTATGGCTGCTGATGGCGATGAGGCTTCTAAAAATGTGGTGGTGGCAAGTCTTGCTAGGGCTAATAAAACCGATATTGAAAGGGCTTGGGAGGCCGTTCAGTATGCGCCGCGCCCTCGTATTCACACCTTTATTGCTACTAGTAAGCTCTCTATGGAGCATGTATTAAAAATGACTCCAGATCAGGTGCGTACTCGTGCGGTAGAGAGTGTGGCTCTTGCTAAGTCTTTGGTCGGCACTAAGGGCGATGTGCAATTTAGTGCTGAGCATTTTGGTGACTCTGGCGACAACATGGATTTTGTGATTAGCCTGCTTAAAGAGGTGGTGGCCGCTGGGGCTACTACTATTAATTTGCCAAATACGGTGGAGCGTTATCGCCCTATGCTTTATGTGGAGCAGGTTAAACGGGTGGTAGAAGCTTTGCCTAAAGACATTCACGTGGCGGTGCATTGCCATAACGACTTGGGTATGGCTACGGCAGCTACGGTAGAGAGCTTTTTTGTGGGTGCTACCCAGTTAGAGGTGGCCTTGAATGGTCTTGGTGAGCGCTGCGGCAACACCAATGCTTACGAGGTTGCTGTGGTTTTGTATAACTGTGGTGTTCCTGTGGCCATGAACTTAGCGTTCATTTACGAGACAGCCTTGCTTGTTAGCCAGTGGTCTGGGGTGAATATTTACAGTCGTGCTCCTTTGATTGGTTCAGAGGCGATTATCCACCGTAGCGGTATTCATCAAGATGGTGCTTCCAAAACCAAAGGAATGAAAAAGGGCGCTTATCGTCCTATTGATTATGCGTTGATTGGGCGTAGTGAGAACGATTCGATTTCGTTTACTAGTCAGAGTGGTCGTACTGCAGTTTATGAAATCATCTCTGGTTTTGGTTATCGCTTGTCTCTTGAAGAGGCCTCCGAATTGCAGCCCATTTTAAAAGAGTTTAGCGAAAAAGAAGGTGAGCTTTCTGCAGATCGCGTTTTGGATGTTTTTAGGCGTGAGCGTTGCAATGTAAACGGGCGCTTGATTTTTAATAATGTAGAAGTGCTTCCGGGTGAAGGTCGCTTTGTGTTTTACTTTAAAAAAGATGGCGAGTCTGTGGTTAAATCCGAGACGGCAGAAGGCCCTATTGAGGCTTGCTTAATGCTTATGCGAGATATTGGCATGCCTGTAGAGCTTGTGAAGTACCGTCAGTTGGTGGTTCCTGCTAGCGATAAATTGTGGGCTGGCCGTGGCCTTTCTCGTATTATTTTAAAGGCTGGTTCTAAAACGGTCGAAGGACGTGGCATTTCTAGTGATACGCTTAAGGCAAATATGCGCGCGTTGTTTTCGGGTGTGAATTTGCTTTATAAATAGAGACAAAAAACAGAGGTATGTATGTCTATTAAAAAAAAATGGGATTCTGGGCTAGCCAAGCTTAAAGGCTTAAGCAGTGCTCAAAAGGTTTTTATTCTTTTTGTGGCCGTTTTATTGCCTGCCGGTATTTTGGTTTCCACTTTATTAATCCTTTACTTTAAGGGCAAAAATAAGGGATGAATTTTTCTGCTCGTTTGCCTAAAGAACTTTCGCCCAGTGCTTTTTCTATTCAGTTGCAAGAGCTTAAAAGTAAAGGGTCTTACACGGATTTAACGGTGAGTTCGCCTGCGCAAGTGGGCTTGCTTCCGGGTTTAAGCTCTTATTTTTTGGATTCGCTTAAGGTGGCTAATGCTTGGGGTAATTCCCCTACGGGAGTGCTAAAAGTGCGCGAGGCCGTGTGTGAGTATTATGCTTCTCGTGGCGGCCGGTTTGATTCGGACCAAATACTTTTGACATCGAGCACCAGCGAGGCTTATTCATTTTTGTTAAAGGCATTTTGCGATCCTGGGGATGTGGTTTTAACGGCTATGCCGGGGTACCCTCTTTTAGACACGCTCGCTAGCCTCGAAAACTTGTCTTGTTACCCTTATTTTTTAAAGTGGAATGCGCGTTCTTGTCGTTTTGCAATAGACTTAGATTCGCTGCTTTCTGCTCCAGAAAACGCCAAGGTTTTGTTTCTCGTTTCGCCTCATAACCCCACAGGGTATTGTGTTAGCGAGGGCGAATGGGCAGAGATTATTCGTTTTTGCGAAGAGCGCGCTTTGGTTTTGGTGGTCGATGAGGTTTTTGGTGATTTTGCTTTTGATATTAATAAACGGCGTTCGTTTGAGCTTAATGGTGGTAATGTAGCTGTATTTTGGCTTAATGGGCTTAGTAAAACGGTGGGGGCTCCTCACTTGAAGCTTTCTTGGATGGCGTTTACGGCGCCTAAAAAAGAGCTGTTGTTAATTCAAGAGGTGCTTTCGTTTGTGGCCGATGCTTATTTGAGTGTGTCTTCCTGGGTGCAGGCTATGGCCCCGGCGCTTTTAAAAGATGCTTTGTTGCTTCAAGATCCCGTGCACTGTCGATTAAAAGAAAATCTAAAGATATTGACCGAGTCGTGTCCTTCGGCTCCGGTGGTAGAGGGTGGTTGGTACGCGGCGCTTTACCTTGGTGAAGTTGACGACGAGCAACTGGTGCTTGATTTACTTCGAGAAGATCGAATTTTAGTGCAGCCAGGCTTTTATTTTGATTTCGATCAAGACGGTTGGGTGGTTGTCAGTTTGCTCTCTTCTCCAAAAGAGCTTGCCCACGCCCTCGAAGTGATACACAGCAAAAACAAATAATCGCTTTATATTTATAAAAAATCATTTTCTTATTCAGGCTCATTTTTTTATTTGCGTTTGTTGCTGCTTATTGGCATTTCTTTTATTTTTGTATCATAGAAACAACTTGTTTTTCTAATAAAAACGGCATAAATGCTCTTTAGAGTTGAATAAATAGCTTTTTGTATCATAATATTTGCTTTTACCTGTTTTTTAGTTTAGTTTATAGGTATGAGTCCAGTGATGCAATATGAAAACTTCCGCGCCTACATTCAGGATTTTTATTCTGAACACCGCGATCGTTTTGGCTTTACTTGGCGTCAATTTGCTAAGGCTGCCGGTTATTCATCTCCCGTTTTTTTGAAATTGGTGAGCGAAGGCAAGTCTAATCTTAGTGAGGCCGGTATCGAACGAACGGCTAGCGCAATGGGTTTAGTGGGTGGTGATCTTTTGTATTTCCGTTGCTTGGTTAATTTTAATCAGCAAAAAAAAGCGGCTGTCAAAAAGGAATTTTACGACGAGATGAGGTCTATCGCGAGTAAGTCCAGGGTGTCCTTGGTGGGTGAAGATCAATACGAGTATTTTTCTTCTTGGAGAAACCCTGTGCTTCGCGAACTCGCCGATTCTTTAAGCGATTTGAATCCTGCGGATTACGCTTCTTTATTTATCGAAAAAACAACTCCTGATCAAGTTAAGAAGTCTTTAAAAACACTGGTTAAAACAGGCTTAGTAAAGCAAACGGCCTCTAAGTCCTACAAAAAAAAGACTCCTGCTTTAACTACGGGTAATTTAGATGTGGCTTCTCTTACTGTGCGCGAAATGCACCGCCAAATGGGAGAACTTGCTATAAAGTCGCTCGATCAAGTAGACCCTAAAGATCGAGATTT
>DUVD01000075.1 GCA_012841225.1 Fibrobacter sp. | reverse complement strand
CGAGTTGCTCCACAATAAAGGCCTTCAAGCTCTTCATTGCGGATCATTGTTGAAGAGTTAGCAGATGGATACATCTCGCTCGCTGATGGGGCAAAAATAAAGTCGGCACCGTGTTTGAGAGCAAGTTCGGCGTCAGCCTCTAGACGTCTTGGGTATTTGTCGAGGTCTTCATTTTTACCAAATTGAATTGGATTAATAAAAATGCTAACAATCGTTACATCCGCTTCACGAACACTTTGATCTACGAGGCTCATGTGCCCATCATGCAAAGCCCCCATTGTAGGAACTAAACCGATTTTTTTCCCAGTTTTATTATAAGTCGATAAAGTGCGCCTAAGAGACGCCACGGTTTTTATAACTTTCATAGAGTTCAACTTCCTTCAGGAATAAAATATGTCGTTTGAGATGGCCAGGATTCTATTACCTTTAATATTTGATTTAAGTGGTTTTCGTTTCGAACAAAGTCCACTTTATCTGTATTAATGATTAAAACAGGGCAATCGCTGTAATGCCAAAAATGATGATCGTAACGTTCTAGTAGATCACGTAAGTAATTACCTTCTATGGCTTTTTCCATAGGCCGGTTACGACCTTTGATTTGATTAATGAGAGTTTCTACGCCCGCTTGAAGATAAATGATGTAGTCAGGACGAGGGACATTGCTATCTAATGTTTTTAAAACCGCGTCGTACATGTACATCTCGTCGTCAGAAAGATTTTGAAGCGCAAAGATGCGGTCTTTATCAAAAGTATAATCGCTAATGATTAAATTTCGAAATAAGTCGTTTTGAAGGAACGTATCCATTAGCTGTCGATGCCTGGATAATAAAAAAAATAGTTGAGTTTGAAATGCGTACTCTTCCGGTTGTTGATAAAATTTTTCTAAGAAGGGATTTTCTTCAAACATCTCTTCCAGAAAAGTGGCTTCTAATCGCTCTGCAAGCACTTTGGCAAGAGAAGTTTTACCAACACCAATCAAACCTTCAACAGCCAAAAAACGGATATCTTTATTTATCTTCATTATGGCTCTCCTGGGTCAACCACTCTAAAACCAAGATCTCCTTCTCGAAAACGCAAGTTTCCTAACATCTCTTGAAGGGGAAGACCGGTCAAAGGGTCTTTTCGTTCTGGGGCAATGTCGCATAAAGGGATTAAAACAAATTGTCGCGAGGCTATTTCTGGATGAGGAAGTGTGGGTCGGCATCTAGAAATGACTTCACCGTAATATAATAAGTCTAAATCGATTTCACGAGAATTCCAGTGCCCTCTCGGCTTTCTCCCCAAAAGAAGCTCTGCTCCCTTTAAGTAATTTAATAAAGGCACTTTACCCCTAGAATACCAAAAACTAACAACCTGGTTGAAGTACTTATTTTGCCCATCTGGTCCAACCGGAGGGGTTTCATAAATAGAGCTCTCTTTCCAACCACCGGCGGCAATGCCACGGAGCATTTCGCGAGCATCGGCTAATCGCGATCCTCTTGGAGAAATGTTACTACCAAGAGCAATAAATACACGTTCTAAAGTTTCCACGCCTTTAATATAGAATTTCAAACACCTTTTTTATGACAATTAGCAAGATTTTATCTATCTTATTAGTCATCTTTGGTCAGAAAGACTCATCATATTCTATTTTCGCCTCAAACATTTTGACTAAAAATCATCTATTTTATCTTTGACATCATCAACTATTCTTTGTTATTTCAGGAGGCATGCGTGCCGAGACCGAAAAAAAACTCTACTACAGAAGATTCAAAACTCATTTCTGATATAATCCCATTGGATGCACCGCTCCCTAATTTAAAAGATCTTGGGGATCTCGCTCAACCGATTGAGTTTCCAGAAGAAGCCGCAAACAAGGCTAAAGCTAAGGCTAAAAAAACAGTACGTGCTAAAAAAGTGGTTTCTAAAAGCGATGCTTCTGCAAAAGAAATCGTTGCAAAAGAACCAGCTGCAAAAGAAACCATTGCAAAGGAACCCGCTGCAAAAGAAATCGTTGCAAAAGAGACGGTTAAAAATGACTCCATTGAAAAAGAACCTGCTTCAAAAGAAGTTCCTGCAAAACAGGAGATAAAACCTTTCTCAGCACCACAAGCACAGCATCAAAACGCACAAGGATCTGTAGCGCAGGAGCCATCCAAACCTGATTCAGAAGGTACTGCATCTGATCATTCGCAACGCTATCCTCATCAAAACCCAAGAAACAATAAGTTTGGGAAATACAACAAATTTAAAAATAGACGCAATAACCGTTACACGCCTCAAGATGAAGGCGGCGAAGAGATGGTTCAAGCGCCACCAGCAGACCCCGAAAAAGTGGCTCTTGCAGTTCAAAAATGGAAAGAGCTCCGTAACATGCCTATGTTTGAATTGCAACGTCAAGCCCTTGAGTTGGAAATCCCAGACGTCAAGCGTTTACGTAAGCAAGCTTTAATCTACCGCATTTTAGGTGCTACCGCTGGCGAAGAAGTGCCTATTTATACAGAAGGTGTTTTAGAAATTTTAAACGAAGGTTATGGTTTTTTAAGAAGTCCAGACCACAACTACTTAGCTGGGCCTGATGATATATACATTAGCCCTAATCAAATCAAACGTTTTGAACTCAAAACAGGCGACTCCATTACTGGACAAGTTAGGCAACCTCGTGACACCGAGAAGTACTTTGCTTTAATGCGAATTGACACTATTAACTTTGATCCGCCAGAAAAAGCAAAACGTCGCGTTGCATTTGAGTACCTCACCCCTATCCATCCTTTTGAAAAATTTAATTTAGAATGGAGCAGAGAGGAGCTCAGTACGCGTATTATGGATTTATTTACTCCTATTGGTAAAGGCCAACGAGGCATTCTCCTCGCTCCACCACGTACGGGTAAAACAGTGCTTCTTCAAAACGTTGCTAATGCAATTGCTGCAAATCATCCAGAGGTTAAACTTATTGTTTTGCTCATCGATGAGCGTCCAGAAGAAGTGACCGACATGCGCCGTCACGTAAAAGGCGAAGTGCTAGCCTCCACTTTTGATGAACCACCAGAACGCCACGTTCAAGTCGCCGACATGGTTATCGAAAAAGCAAAACGATTAGTAGAGCACGGCAACGACGTTGTTATTTTATTAGACTCTATTACTCGATTCGCACGCGCGAATAACGTGGTAATCCCCCACTCCGGTAAAATCTTATCGGGCGGTGTCGATGCCATGGCTCTTCAACGTCCTAAACGCTTTTTTGGAGCTGCTCGTAAAATCGAGAACGGGGGTTCTTTAACGATTATTGGAACTGCGCTTATCGAAACCGGTAGCCGCATGGACGAAGTGATCTTTGAAGAATTTAAAGGCACTGGTAACATGGAACTTGTGCTTGATCGACGCATTTCGGAAAAGCGCATTTGGCCTGCTATCGATATTTTCAAATCGGGAACACGAAAAGAAGAGCTTCTACTCTCTGGAGATGAGCTCCGTCGTGTGTGGATTTTGCGTCGTTACTTACAAGATCACACCTCGACAGAAATCATGGAATTCATGCGTGAGAAGATGTCGAATGCAGCGACGAATAAAGACTTCCTTTCATCTATGAACGGTTAATATGAGGTAAAAATTATGGCTGAAAAGATTTTTTTTATCGGCGTTGGCAACATGGGTGGAGCCATTTTAAAGGGGCTCCTTCATTCTAAAAAAGCCCCTAATGATATTTTGTTTTTTGAGCCAAACGACTCTACCGCCCACGAATTTGAGGCATTAGGAGCTATTCGAGTTCAGGGTTTTGACGACGGGATTCGCGACGCTAAAACCGCCTTTATTTGCATTAAGCCTCAAATCTTCAAAATGGTAGCTAGTCCTTGGCTTTCCATTCTTCAAAAAATGCCTCCAAAAACCTTCATTTCTATTATGGCAGGAGTCTCAAGCGAAACATTAAAAACCCATTTAGGAAACCATGAAGCCTTAAGGGTAATGCCAAATTTACCCCTTACTGTAGGCAAAGGGGCTGTTGCCCTTGCTACAGATAATGTTTCTGAATCCACCCTTACCCTTGCCGAATCCATTTTTAAAAATGTTGGGGTAACGGTTCGCGTTCAAGAATCTTGGATGGACGCTGTAACAGGACTTTCTGGCAGCGGCCCAGCTTACGTTTTTGAGTTCATCGATGGCCTTATTATGGGTGGCGAAAAAATGGGCCTAACGCGCTCCGTTGCTAAAGAGCTTGCTTTAACTACTCTCGAGGGCAGCATTGAACTTTTAAAATGTTCAGGAAAAGAGCCTAGCGTACTTACTGAAATGGTTTCTTCCCCTGGTGGAACAACGATTGCAGGCCTTAAAGTACTTGAAGAAGCTGATTTTAAAGCAGTATTGGTGCGCACCGTAGAAGCGGCTGCTAAGCGCTCCAAAGAATTAGGTTAGCGAGGCGCTTATGCCTTTGGCATCTAGTCTAAAAACAAAAATATTACTCCTAAGTGAAGAGACCAAAACGGCTTCATTTATTTTAGATGTTTTATCTAGTGTGGACTACCAAATTTTAATGTCGGATGAAGTTCTTTATAAAGAAGATCTTAACCCGATGATTCTTATTCTCAACTTAGACTTTCGAGCAATTGATACCACTTCAATTTTAGCATTGCATCAATTTTATCCAGATTCTTTTATCATCGGTTATGGCGCAAAACCCATACAATCTTATCACCCTGAAATTCAAAATACTTTGACAGTGTTTCTAGATATTGAGCACGTTAAAGTACAGTTGATGAGCCATATTTTAAAACTTAAAAAAGTCTTTATTTTTAAACAGCAATTTAAAGAAAGTTTAAAAAGGCTAGTGGGTAACAGCGAACCCATGAAAAAACTGTTTAAAAAAATTGAACGCGTTCTACCCCATAAAGGTGCCGTTTTAATTCAAGGGGAATCCGGAGTAGGGAAAGAACTTGTAGCTAAGGCAATTGCAAGCATACAGCCTCATTTAGTGGTGGTAAACTGCAGTGCTATTCCAGAGAACCTATTTGAGAGTGAATTTTTTGGACACGTCAGGGGCTCATTCACAGGAGCCAACACAGACCGCATTGGGCTTTTTGAAGAAGCCGACAACGGGGCATTGTTTTTAGATGAAATTGGCGACCTGCCGCTTTCTATGCAAACAAAATTATTGCGCGCCCTTCAAGAAGGTGAGATTCGTCGAGTAGGCTCTAATGTGACAAAAAAAGTAGCTGTTCGGGTGATCGCCGCCACTAATAGAGACCTTAAAGAGGCAGTTCAAAAAGGCCTTTTTAGGGAAGACCTTTACTATCGATTAAACGTAATTCCTATTCATGTGCCGGCTCTAAAAGAAAGGCGCGAAGATATTGACGCCTTAGCGAGTTACTTTATAAAACAATACACGCCTCCTGAAAAATCGTATTCCTTGTCAAAAGAAGCTCTACAAAAGCTCATTCTATACGATTGGCCAGGGAACATCCGTGAATTAGAAAATGTGATTCACAGGGCGATTTCCTTTTCTGAAACAGCAGTAATTCAACCAGAAGATCTTTTCATAGAACCTCGACTATCTTCCAACTCACATCAAAAAAATGAAGAACTATGGAAAGCCATGAATTATAAGGAATTCAAAGAATACCAACTCCAAGAAGAACGAGATTTTATCAATCAGAAGTTTTCAGAAAATGACTATTCTATTACTAAGACTGCAGCCTCTTTTGGAATGCTCAGGACTTCACTTCATAATCGAGCAGCGAGAATCGACTTACAGTTCAAAAAAATTAAAAACGATGATTAGTATTTATAGATAAAGGCTAATACTGTTCGACTTGAAAGCCTTTTTGACCTAGTAATTGAAGAATATTATCTTCTTCTCCAATCAAATGACCCGCGCCAATAACAATAAAGTAACGTTGCTCATTATTTAAAAACAACTCAATTCGATCAGCCATCATTAAATTCCTTTCTAGGTATATTTTTTGATTTAAAGCCTTTTTCATTTCTTCACTTTTCTGATCTTCTTTAGGGTTTAACAAGG
>DUVD01000074.1 GCA_012841225.1 Fibrobacter sp. | reverse complement strand
CCTTATGGTTACCGTGGGCTAAATCCCTCTTATGGTCATCCGCCTATTGTCTTAACACCTGAAATCGTAGATGCAATTCAAGAAGACGGCGGCACTATTTTGGGAAGTTCTCGTGGCAATCAGGAGGTTTCTACTATGGTAGACACCTTAATGCGCCTCAACATCAATATGCTCTTTTGCATTGGTGGAGATGGCACACTCCGCGGGGCTCGAGAAATCGATGCCGAAATCAAAAGACGAAAACAACCTATTTCAATCATCGGCATTCCCAAAACGATCGATAACGACTTGAATTTAGTCGATAGGACATTTGGTTTCGAAACCGCTGTTTTAAGTGCTACAGACGTAATTACTAGTTCTCATAACGAGGCAAACGGCGCTTTTAACGGGCTGGGATTAGTTAAATTAATGGGACGAGATTCAGGTTTTATTGCCGCTTACGCCTCCTTAGCGACCACAGTCGTAAATTTTTGTTTAATTCCAGAAGCACCCTTTGAACTTGAAGGGAAAACTGGCCTTTTACAGGCACTCGAAAACCGTTATGCTATTGGAAAAACTCACGCTGTAATGGTCGTCGCCGAAGGTGCCGGTCAAGAATTATTCAAAGACATACCCGAGCGACGCGACGCTAGTGGCAACATCTTAAAAAATGACATTGGTGATTTTTTAGTTGAAAAAATAGAAGCCCATTTTAAAGAAATAGGCAAAGAAATTAATGTCAAATACTTCGATCCTAGTTATATTATTCGCAGTGTTCCCGCTAAAGGAACTGACGCTATTTTTTGCTTTCAATTAGCGGAAAATGCCGTACACGCGGCCATGGCCGGAAAAACGAATATGGTCGTCGGCAGCATGAATAATCAGTTTACTCATGTACCGATCGACTACGCTGTAAGTGAAAGAAGAAAAATTGAACCAGATAACGCTTTATGGCACGCTGTACTGGGTGCAACAAGGCAGCAAGATTATTTTTCTGGCAAAAGACGCCACAGAAAAACTAACTAATTTAAATTTGGAGATACTATGTTAAAAAAAGAAGAAAAACTACTCGTCCGCACTGCTCTAATGGAATACAGAAACCTACTTTTCAAAGCATTCCATGGCACGGCAGAAGAAAAAGCTCGTATTGCCCAAGTTAATAAATTGCTACAAACCTGGAAGGTCTAACCTTTTTCAATGCTTGCTAAGTTAGCAGTCATTATACTCCTAATGACCTGGGGTGTGGGAGTCGCAAACGAAAATCTTTTAATTGGAGATTCGTGTTATTCTGCAAGAGCACTAAATGCAGAAGGCGACAAAGCCGATATAGCAAACATAAATAAAATGATAAGCGCCTACAAAGCGGCGCGTTTAGATCCATCTGCTCGGGAAGAAGCAACAGAAGGTCTTCTCAAGGCTTATTACTTTTCATTACGCTTTGCGGATTATGAAAAAAGTAAAAGAAAGGTAATCTTAGAACAAGTAAAAAACTTTGCCGAAGAAATGCACGCTCTTTACCCCAAAAATCGACAAATAACACAGCTTCACATTATTACACTATCGATGTGGGGCGCCGAAACAAACCCTCTTCGCGCCATAAAACTAGGCGTAGCAAGAAAAGTAATAAATCTCGCCGACAGCATTTCTGATTATCAAGTACTAGGAAGGTCTCACCAAATACTCCCCTATATTCCTATTATCCTACCTTGGCCAGACAAAAAACTAGCTGAAAAGTTTTTGACCAAAGCTCTAAAAGAAGACCCTAAAGACCCTTTCAATTATTTCTTTTTATCAGAAAATCGATTTCACCAAGGTTTATACGAAGAAGCTGAAAGCCTTATCAACGCAGGGCTAGATTTAGGGGTGCGAACTGAATTCTTTTTAGAAGACAAAAGAGGGCGCTGGTACCTCAAAGAACTGCATAAAAAAATCATCGCCAAGAAAAAATAGCTAATCTACTGCTTGGGCTTGAATTGCTGTTAAAGCAATGGTGTAAATAATATCATCAACAAAAGCGCCGCGAGAAAGATCGTTGACTGGCTTTGCTAAACCCTGAAGCATAGGCCCAATACAAATAACATTAAAAGCCGAGCGTTGCACTGCCTTGTAAGTGATATTACCCGCGTTCAAGTTAGGAAACACTAAAACATTAGCCTTACCTGCCACAGGGCTATGAGGAGCCTTAATTTTAGCAACACTTGAAGAGGTAGCAGAGTCGTATTGCAATGGCCCGTCGATCAAAATATCGGGGCGAACTGACTTGACTAAACTTGTGGCTTCGACAACTAAATCAACATCATCTCCCTTTCCCGAATCGCCTGTGCTATAGCTCAACATGGCTACTTTTGCTGGGAAATTAAACGCCTTAGCCGTATCATGGCATTGGATAGCAATGCTTGCTAGTTCGCTGGCGTCTGGATTTTGATTAATGGCGCAATCACCATAAATTAATATTTGAGATGGCAAGCAAATAAAGAAAACAGAACTAATCGACTTGACCCCAGGAGTGGTTTTAATCACCTGCAAAGCGGGGCGAACAGTGTCTGCTGTAGAATGAACGGCGCCGCTCACAAGGCCGTCGACTTCGCCTAATTTAAGCATCATGGTGCCGACCCAGATATGGTTTTTTAATAAATCTCGGGCGAGTTCTTCGGTCATGCCTTTGGCTTCACGAATTTTAACCAACGGGGCCACATACTTTTCGGTAAAGGCTTCTGTCACCTCTATGATTTCAAGTCCTGCTGGTACGTCGAGCCCGTGGTGTTCTGCTATAACTTCAATTTCGGCCCGATTGCCAAGCAAAACAGGAAGTGCAATTTTTCTTTCGTAGGCGAGAATGGCCGCCTTAACTGTACGCACTTCGTTGCCTTCTGGCAAAACAATGCGCTTTAAATTCAAACCTGCTTGTCGAATCAAATTGGCTCTAAATTCGGGCTGAGTAATATGATGCTCTGCTTTCATCTCCCTAATTTTTTTTGCTAGAGAGAGATCGATTGGCATTTCGTTACTGGTTGCATAAGCTAAAACAGGAACAAAACTTTGCTTAAAAACAGCAGCAAGCTCCTCTTGCGTGTTTTCTTCTACGCCGCTAATAACGCAGCACACCACGCGCATTTTTATTTCAAAATAATCCTGTGCTTCAATTTCGACCTCGCTACGAATCGCTAAAGGCGGTTTGCCAATGGCAGAAGCGACTAAAACGACAAAGGCATCAAGAGCTTGGGCAATAATTTCATTTAGTTTTTTACTGCGAAATGGAAACTCGTTAGCAGAAACGCCTTCGACGACGATCACCTTTTGACCAGCAGCTATTTCCATAAACAACGCTAGCAATTGCTCCATTAAAACGCTAGAATTACCCGAAGACAAAAGAGTTTGGACGCGTTCTTGCGAAATAGAACCTGGCGCATCTCCAATGGGCTTAAAATAAACCACTTTAGGCTCTTCTTTCGAAATAAAATTAAAAAAAGACTGTGCTGTTTTTGCAGTTTCTGCATTAACACCAGTCGGAGCAATTACATATACTTTTCTCATTTTCCTTCTATCCAAAATGCAAATTCAATAACTTCAAAATAGATTAAATATGCTGTTTTCGCCTTAGTTTCGCCGAGTTAAAAATACTTTACATCAAATCACTTGTATTTAGCCTAAATAATTGTAAAACAGCGGTTTACTATAGGAACGGGTATCCCTATCACTTCATTTAAAATTTATATTATGAAAAGATATTAAGGATTTTTGTTTTGTGATTAACGTCACTTTTTTGTTGGGTTGGGAAAACAACAATGATTAGGATGGTTAGGATGAACAAAAACACTGTTGCTTTTGGGTACCTCTTGGTGCTCGTTTTTGCGCATGCCTTATTTGCGCAGCCTTATACAATACACATTCAGTCTCCGTGGGCTACGGATGACCCTCATTTTTTTGAAGCGGGTCGTTTTACAGAAAACAAAGCGTCTCCAATGGTTTCTGATGGCAATCATTGGCATACTGTCGTCGTTACTGCTGCTGAAGTCACAGAGTATTCTACTACTACTATCAAATTATCTTCGGCAGAAATCACTTGGAGCGAAAGGCCCCGCCTGCGCGATCTCACCGTTTTTGGCGATGAAGTATGGGTGTACCTAGACGAATTAGGCAATTATTCTGTTAAGCCTTCTGGCCCCTTTTCTGTATGGTTTAAAAGCCCCTGGGGAAACAAAATCATACCCAACATGATATACGGGTCAGACACCATTGCCATGAAACCTGCTATTAACAAAAGCGATTATTGTGGCTGGTTTTCTTATACATTTAGCGTGCCTACCGATTTTATTCCCATCTACTTTCAAAGACCGCACTCCTCTTTTACATACCCAAATACAATAAGCACTATTGACGTGGGGCCATTAATGTCAGCTGGGAAAACCGTTTTTATCGACGGTACCGCCTCTACTATAAAGCAAGATACGGTTCGCACCAGCAAAGGCGAGTGTTTTGATGGCCGTTATAGCTTTCACCTCTATTGGACGGGTAATAGCGAAATACAATTAAGCGCCGGCGGAGCAATATCAAATGAAACCATACACAGGCAAAATGGACTAGACAACTGGTACTACCGCAACACCGAAAGCATTGGAAACGGTAGCGATAAAGTCACTTTTAACATTCGCGACTATTCGGACAACACCACAGAAATATTTACGACGACTCAAACGTTAAAAGAGATTTTTCCAAAAGGTCTTTATGATGCTTGGATTAGGATAGACGGCAATGGTAAAATGTCTATTACCAACACACCCATCTACCAAAAAAACCTACGCTTCTTAAACCCTTGGTCGAATACCTCTCCAAAGATGATTCTAAACGGCGACACCATACGCATGAAAACCGTAAAAAACTACTGTGGCTGGTTTGAAGCCTCTTACCAAGGCGCTATCGAAGAATTTAACCTCCTTTTTACGCAATCCATAGGCACAGGAGTTTATTCTACTACTGGACTTGAAGATGGCTTCCCCATGACTTTAGACAGCATCTTCTCTATTGCCGACACCATTTGGATTAGGCCAACACCTTACCCAACTGGCCGCCCCACATTCCACTCTTCATTCCCTAACATTCTCGGGGATTGCCCTGTAAAAACGCTCGCGGTAATGATGTTTGATTGGTACGATGGTTCTATGGCAGAGGGTCCCTACGGCTACATAGCTAGAGGAGTCCCGCAGTACGGGCTTGGTACAGATAAAGATTTTGGTGCCGACGGCTGTGAAGAAGGTACTTCTGGTGGTAACGGCGCGACTAAAGGGATGGTCGAGCGGCTCTTAGGGCCAAACGGAGTGCCCGTGCGAAGCGCGACCTTCCCCGAGTCCAAGTGCAAAAACGCCAGTAGTTTAAACAGCTGGTTTTTGCCCGAAACGCTTACAGTAAAGAATGGCATTACCTACACCAACACCACATGTAGAAACCTCACTTTAGAACTCGATAAGGATGGCCTCTGGTTAGGGCAAAAAGACGACAACAGTCCCGAACACGGCTTCTTTTTATTGGATGACTTTAAGTTTTTAGATCCAGAAAAAACGATCGAAAACCCCAAATACGATTCCGCTAGCGGCGAAGGCGGTTACCATAATTTTGGCATGACTATGAAAGCTGTCGCTGAATTTGAATATGTGCCCGGTCAGTATTTTGAATTTAATGGTGATGATGATGTATGGGTTTTTATAAACAATCATTTAGTGGTCGATATCGGTGGCCAACACAATAAGGTTTTTGGCTCTGTGAACTTAGACACGCTTGGATTAACACCCGGGGAAACGTACCCCTTCCATATTTTTTATGCAGAGCGAAAAAGAGTTAAATCCAATTTCATGATGAGAACCTCAATTGATCTTAGGACCGAGCGTTCTTATTTCCCTACCGATATATCAACAACACCCGGCATAATCAAATACGAAATTTGGCAAATTGTTAGAGAACAATCTCTCGCCTGCGATTTTTCTGGCATGCAAGATAAAGAAAAAACTTACGCCTCATCCGATTTTAGTTTGTTTGGTGGTAACCTGCCCTTAGATGGCGTGTTTCTGTCGGCAGGCTCTCATTATGGAGGCATTACCATCGATCAAGGCATGGCTATCTTTACTATTGACACCAGTTTAATTCGGTTAAATCGATCCCTAGCTCCTGGCACTTATTGCTTAAGATTTAATCTGCAAGCAGACCAATCGCATTCGGGAGAAGTTTGGTTTACAGTGTCGGAATACCCACGGCCCTCCATCGCCTTTGCCAATAAATCTTGGGACATTATCTCTGCCGACACCTCGACCATTGGCGAATGGGCTTACACTCTGTACCCTGTGCGCGTTCGAATTTTAGAAGAAAATTGCGAGGCTTGCGATGGGAAAATACTCTTATTCTCTTCGAACCCCAAACTCCTGATTATGGATTCTTTAGGCAATATCATGACCGAAAGTTTCATAAAAGATGGACATGCCACATTCTGGATTTTAGGCACTGAAGAAATTATTGGGGCACAAATTCAAGTTTTAGGCGACCTTTATTCTAACATTTTGATTTGGAGCGATATCAACCTAAAAATGCCCCCAGTACCGCATCTCGAGTTAGCGGAAATGCACGACCGAAATGGCGACGGTATCCCAGATAGTTTGTACTTTAAATACAACAAAGCCCTAACCGATAAAATGTTCCCAAACTCACTTTCTTGGCGTTATGGTGATACTATTTCACATTTTATGAACAAGAACGACTTAAAAGCGGTGATTCAAGATAGCTCCTCTTTTGCAATCACTAGCGACGGGTTCACTAAAGGCGTGTTTACTGGTTTATTAGACGTACCTTACTTTGGCTTCTCTACAACCTCCTTCACCTATAATCCAGAAGGCACCGACGATAAGCTTGTGTTTGACTTAGCAGGCCAAATCAAAGATAAAGTAGGTCCCGTTATACTCTCTGCCTCTGTCGCTAAAAAAGCAGGTGGCGTAACGGTGCTCTCTTTAACCTTTAGCGAGGCGCTTCAAAAAGAGGACATTCTTCTTTTCCAAGAACTATTTCAGTTCAAGTTCTGGCGCGAAGGAGTAAGCAATCCTTCACCTATAATTCCTTTGTCTGCAACAGCAGGAGCTCTTTACCGCTACGAGTTATTCTTTATCGGTAGCGACAACGTAGAAGTACCAGCCGTAGGCGATAGTGTTCGCTTTAACCCAGGCATCGCCACCGATTTAGGAGACGCGCACCCCCATGAATTAAATCCTTGGGTTAGGCTTGT
>DUVD01000073.1 GCA_012841225.1 Fibrobacter sp. | reverse complement strand
CAACAGAGACCGCGCTGAACGCATTGAATGCCGTGATAGGCGTGGACACTGGAGAAATGTCCGCAGCGAAGACGATTGCTTCAACGATTATGGCGTACGAACGATTCGCCGTAGAAGCAGAAGATAAACCTTCTTAACCTCCTATGATTTCTTTCGCCTTAGCTTCAATTGCTGAGGCGATTTTTATTTTAGACTCCACTTCGTTTTGAGGATTGTAATGAGCGGTGATCTCATTAATAAAAACAGAACCTGCTACAACAGCGTAAACATGATTGGATAGGCTTTTTGTTTGTTCGCCGGTTCGAACTCCAAAACCACCCAAAACCTTAGCACCACCAGAGGCCACTGCATCTAGAAAACGGAGTGTTTGATCGTCGATTGTAGTCTTTGAACCAGTAATACCAGCACGAAGAGCGGCGTAAATGTAGGTGAATTTAGCCTGAGTCATTTTATGGAGGCGCTCTGGTGTCATGGATGGAGCCGCTACTGGAATATAGGCTATTCCGTTCTTTTGACATGCGGCTATAAGCCCTTCATCTTGGTCGAAAGGTAGGTCGGGAATAATAACCCCTTTAACGCCCACTTCTTTTGCTTTTTTTATAAAACTTTCTATGCCTGGTGCGTAGGCTAGCGAGGCATATGTCATTAAAAACAAAGGTATATTAGGGTGCCTCTGGTTGACCTCAGCAATAAATTCAAAGCCTTTTTTAGTTGTAAAGCCTTTGGCGAGAGTGCTTGCGCATGCCGTTTGAATGGCTGGCCCGTCGGCACTAGGGTCGCTAAAAGCGAGTTGAATTTCTAAAAAAGAAGCGCCACCTTGTACTAAGGCATCGGCGACGCTTAATGAAATTGCCAAATTAGGATAACCAGCTACTAAATGAGCCATTAACTGCACTTGATTTTGATTTGACATTTTATCGGTTTCCTTCATTTTTTTGAGCACTGGGAAGGGCTTTGGCATAGTGTATGTCAACCCCTTGGTGCAAACGATCTAACTCGCTTTGTAAAAAGAGCTCCCATTCTACTGGGCGAAATACAGGAGAGGTGATGAATATATCCTTGTCTCCGCGTCCGGACATGTTAATAATAATTGCTTTATTTGCGGGTATTTCTTTAGCCATTTGCATGGCTACTGCGCCAGCGTGAGCACTTTCCATTGCAAAAAGAATGCCTTCTTGCCGAGCAAAAAACTGCAGGGCTTCTAGGGCTTTTTCATCTGTAATGGCTCTAAATTCTATTCGGCCGCTTAGCCCAAGAGAAGCGAGTTGAGGCCCAATTCCAGGGTAATCTAATCCAGCAGAAATAGACCTTGTCTCGGCGACCTGACCGTCTTCGTCCAATAAAAAACGACTCTTATAACCGTGTACAATTCCATCTTTAGCGGCAGAACCGCTCATCCGAACAGCATTTTCATTTGGCCCAGGGCCAATGCCACCGGCTTCGGCTCCAATTAAACGGGGTTCTTTTTTTTCTATAAAGGGTGAGAAAAACCCAATAGCATTAGAACCTCCGCCAACGCAAGCGCAAAGGGCGGCAACATCGAGCTTCCGCTCTTTAGATTGTTCTTGCACTTCTTTGCCGATCACCGATTGAAAAAAGCGTACCATGTCTGGAAATGGCGCTGGCCCTAATGCGGAGCCTATGACGTAATGAGTGGTGTCAAATTGTGCTGCCCAATCGCGCATGGCTTCGTTAATGGCGTCTTTTAATGTTTTAGACCCCGATTTAACAGCAATTACTTTAGCGCCATACATTTCCATCGCTGCCACATTGGGCTGCTGTCGGCGTATATCGACTTCGCCCATAAACACTTCGCATGGCATGCCCAATTTAGCGCAAGCGGCCGCTGTAGCTAACCCGTGCTGACCAGCACCAGTTTCGGCGATAATCCTAGTCTTGCCCATTGTTTTAGCCAAAAGAGCTTGCCCTAAAGCGTTGTTAATCTTATGAGCGCCAGTGTGAGCGAGCCCTTCCATTTTAATAAAGATTTGAGCGCCACCAAGTGCTTTTGTGGCATTTTCAGCAAAATAGAGTGGGGTAGGTCGGCCAATAAAATCGCGCTGCAATAGGCGAAGCTCTTCTAAAAAGGCAGCATCGATAGTCGCTCTATTAAAGGCGTCTTCAAGTTCATCTAAAGGCCTTCGCAGTACTTCAGCGACATACTTGCCGCCAAAAGAACCAAAAAATCCGTTATCGCTCATTATGTAACTCCTTAAAGAACAAATTCATTTTTTCAATCGATTTCTTTCCAGGTGATGATTCTAAAAAACTAGAGACATCGATTAGTTCTGGTTGGTATTTTGAGACGAACTCTTTTACATTGCTAGGCGAAATACCACCAGCAAGCCAAAGTGGAGCCATTTTTTTTGCCTCAAGAACTAAATTCTCAGGGATAGAAACGCCTGTGCCGCCTAAGAGCCCTTCAACACGAGCATCTACTAAAACTCTTGGTTCTCCATGAGAGACTAACCTTTTTGCTTCATCTAAATGAGAAGGGTTGCTCAAGCGAATGGCACCATAGCGACCATAAGACAACGATACAAAATCTAAAACAGAGGGGAATCGACAGTCATGAAACTGAATGGCATCTAAAACACCATGTTCAGCTTTAGTGATAGCTTTAATCCCAAAAGAGGAAAGAGGATCTGTAATCACGCCTACTAGAAGGGGATAGAGTTCCATAGATAGGAGTGTTTTTCTTACCTCTTGTACTAAGCTTATTGAAGCTTGGCGAGGGCTTTCTGTAAAAACAAAGCCGATTAAATCGGCGCCTAATTCGGCGGCCCTAACAGCATCTTCTAAATTGGTGATGCCACATATTTTGACGAGAGGGATGCCCGGGTGTTTTTCTTTTTTTGTCTCGCGTCTCATGGCAAGAGTCTTCCAGAAATCACCTATTTTATTGGGTTTAGCTTGATTAAAAGCCTTGACGAGTGAAGGAGTTAATGCTGGGTTTTTTGCCGCATTTTCTCCAATTAAAACACCTTCATAACCGATGCTTTTAGCAAAAACAGCGTCTTCTATTGTTTTAACACCAGACTCAAAAACAGCCTTACAGGGCAATAAATTTCGCATGGCTGCTGGGATTAAAGAGTCGATTTGAAATGTAGCGAGATCTCTTGAGTTAACGCCTGCTACCACTTCGCCTTCTTGTATTGCCTCTTCTAGTTTGGCTAAATCATCCATGTCTCGCACTTCAATAAAGGGAGTCATAGAAAAAGAGCGTGCCTTCGCGGCCATGCGGAGAAGCTGATCTGTTTTTAGAATCCGGGCAATTAGTAACACGGCGTCGGCACCACAAAGGTAAGATACTTCTATTTCTGCCTCTTCTAAAAGAAAATCCTTTCGCAAAATTGAGCATTCAGGCACTGCTGCCGAAACCTCTTTCAAGTCTTGTAAAGAGCCTTTAAAAAAGTGAGATTCTGTTAAAACAGATATGGCTTGAGTACCTGCCTTGGCATAAGTTTTAGCTAATTTAACAGCATCTAAATCAATCGCTATGTCTCCTTTTGAAGGCGAAGCACGTTTGACTTCAAGAATAGTGCCACTTGGGACTAAAAAGGGAACAATAGGCCGAGTTCTATTGTTTGGTATAGAAAATCCTAAAGAAGGGCCCTTTTTTTTCAGGTCATTTTTTCTTTGTTTTATGATTTTATCTAAAATATTGCTTTCATTCATATCATTTTTACTCGTGAGTAGCGTGGCGTACTTGTTCCACTTTTTTCATAACAGAACCATCTTGTATGGCTTTTAAAGAAGAATCGAACCCCTCTTTTAGTGTTTTTACCTTGCCCCCAATATATAGAGTGGCTCCCGCATTTAGCGCGCAAGAGTAAAGAATGCCTGGCCTTCCTTTGCCTTGCATTAAATCCATGGCGAGCATTGCATTTTCTTTGCCGGTGTCGCCGTCTAAATCATCAGGGTCGCAAGTGGGGATGTCAAAATCAGTAGGGAAGATGGTGTATTCTTTCATTTGATTATTTTCATCTATTTCAACTGCAAATGTTGGTGCATAAGGTGATATTTCATCAAAACCGTCTTCGCTGGAAACCACCATAACTCTTTTAGCCCCAAGCATTTTAGACGCTTCAGCGACGGGGATTAGTAATTCTTTAGAATACACGCCGAGCATTTGGAAAGCGGCATTTGCTGGATTGGATAAAGGACCAATTAAATTCATAATGGTTTTAATACCCATTACGTTTCGTACTGGAGCAGCAAAGCGCATGGCGCTATGATAAACTGGTGCAAATAAAAAACCAAAATTTGTTTTCTTAATTATTTCTGCCGACTTTTCGGGAGAAACATCGATTTTAAAACCTAAGCTTTCGTAAAAATCAGCGGATCCCGATTTACTCGATACAGCCCGGTTGCCGTGTTTCGCTATTGGTAAACCACAAGCAGCTGCGACTAACGCAGACATAGAGCTGATATTAAAACTTCCTTTGCTATCACCACCAGTGCCAACAATATCGGTGAGGAAAATACCATCAATAGGGATGTTCTTTTTTTTACGACAGAGTACTGCCGCGCATCCGGCAATTTCGCTCGCCGCAGGACCTTTAGAAGTGATTGCTGTCAGGATGGCGCTCATTTGTCGTTCATCAAGCACTCCTTCTGTTAAGTCTTCCATAAACATTTCCGCAGTCTCTCGATCCAAATCCTTCCCTAAAGTCAAGTCATTAAGAATTTTTTTTGCTTGTAAGGGAATTCGACGATAGTTTAAAAATGCCTTGAAAAAAGCCTCGCCTTCAGTAGAGGCAATAGATTCTGGGTGGAACTGCACTCCTTCGATTTCTAACGTTTTATGGCGGATTCCCATAATATCGCCATCAGCAGCCCTCGCTGAAACTTCAAAGTCTGGAGAGAGCGTGGATTCATCGATAACCAAACTATGGTAACGCGTGAAAGTACTTTTAAGTCCAATGATTCTAAACAAACCCTTACCATCTAAAGTGATTTCTTCGGCGATGCCGTGTTTGATAAATTTGGCTTGCACAATAGAAGCACCAAAAGCGTAGCCAATGGCTTGATGCCCTAAACATATTCCTAAAATAGGAACCTTGCCTGCAAAATGCCTAATCACCTCTACAGAAATGCCTGCTTCTTTTGGGCGTCCCGGCCCTGGAGAGACTATAATTTTGGAGGGTTTTAATGCCTCAATGTCTTGAATGGTGCATTCTTTACTGCGCAACACTTCTATGGGTTCACTAGTGAGCCGTGCGATAGCTTGAACGGTATTGTAGGTAAAAGAATCGTAGTTATCTATCATGACAATCATTTTAATTCTCCTTCAAGAACGGCGCGCATGCCACCTAATTTCTCGTTAGTCTCTTCCCATTCTCGCTCCGGTTCCGAGGCGTACACAATGCCTCCGCCAGCTTGCAAAGTCCATTTATTGCTCTGCTTCAAAGCGGAGCGAATGCCAATGCAAAAATCTAGATCGCCATCGGCTTCTATGTAGCCTATAGCCCCAGCGTAAAAATTTCGCTTGTGAGATTCTAAACGAGATAAAATTTCAATGGCGCTAATTTTTGGGGCACCACTCACCGTGCCTGCAGGGAATGAAGAGCGCAAGACATCGATGGGGCGCTTACCCTCACTTACTTTGCCATTTACATCAGAAACAAGGTGTATCACATGGCTAAAGACTTCGCTTTCCATATTTCGGATGAGTTTAACAGAACCCGCTTGGCAAACCCGTCCTAAATCATTTCTCGCTAAGTCCACAAGCATTAAATGCTCAGCGCGTTCTTTAGGATCGTTAAGGAGTTCTTTTTTTAGGACAAAGTCTTCTTCTTCATTTTTTCCACGCCGTCTGGTGCCTGCTATTGGTCGAATTGAAGCCACCCCATCGCGCACTCGGACGATGCTCTCTGGAGACGCGCCTATTAGCTGGTGAGACCCATAATCCAAGTAAAAAAGGTAAGGAGATGGATTTACAGAGCGAAGCCTTCGATAAACTTCAAGGGCCTCGATGTCTGACTTTAGCTGAAGTCTTCTAGAGGGAACAGCTTGAAAAATATCTCCTGCGACGATGTGTTTTTGAAGTGCCGTAATTTTCTCTATGTATTCTCGTTTGGATTGATCAATATCGGTGAGGATTTCAGATGGGCCATTGGCAGCAGGGCTAGCCATATAAGAAAAATCTAAGTCATTTAGCTTCTCTTGAAGCCTTGAAATAGCGGCTTCAAGGTCAATTTCGTGTTCTTTGTAGTTGAGAGCAAAAATATGGAGTGTTTCGGTGAAATGATCAAAAACGATGTAGAGATGACCTACAATAAACTCGGACTCGGGAATGTTTAGCTCATCGATTTGAGGGGCTAGATTAATGGTGTCGCAGTGGGCGCAAAATTCGTAACTAAGGTAGCCAATGCCTGCAGCAGGCAAAGGAATATTTTGAGGAGGGAGGTTGTTTTCTTCTGCTATTTCTAGAAGCGCATCTAAAATATCGACTTTGCCCTCTTTTACAAAAGGTTTTCTTTGACCATCGACAAGAATAGCGACTCCTTCTTCATCTTGAATCACGCGAAAGGCCTCTTGAAGCATTAAAATGGAATAGCGGTCTTTACCGTGAGAGAAAGACGCAGACTCCAAAATTGCCGTTGCATTAAGCTTTTTTGCTAAAGAAAAAGGGGTGTAACGGTCTCCTGAAATCGAGAGGTAAATGCTATCTGTTCGTTTGGTCATCGTTAATCCGTTGTTAAAAAGTTGTTTTTGGAAATAAAAAAAGGCCCCGGAAGTCCGGAGCCAGATTTTTTTCAAAAATAATCCAAGCAAAAATACCAGACTTCAATTTATTGAGTCTGCCACCACCAAGCATTGTTATTGCATATAAAATTCATGCCATAAAACTAAGCAAAAAAGAAATAACTGTCAAGGCTTTTTGTTGTTTTTTTTTATCACAAGGCAATTAAGGTTAATAAAATATTGCATCGCTGGTTTAATGTTTAATAAAACAAGAATTTTGCTACTTTTACGAGTAAATTGAGGAACAGAAAATGTCACCTATTGTAGTTGTTTTAGTATTGCTTGGTTATTTTATTTTACTAGGCCTTATTTCTTTTTTCACTAGCCGTCAAGGAAGCGATAATAACTCTTTTTTTTCGGGCGGTAAAAACTCTCCTTGGTATGTCGTTGCTGTTGGGATGATTGGAGCTACTCTTTCTGGAATATCAGTAGTTTCTGTTCCTGGAATGGTGCGCTCGGTGGATTTTTCTTATATGCAAATGGTCTTTGGCTTTTTCTTTGGCTATGTGGTGGTGGTGGGGGTTCTTTTGCCCGTCTATTATCGTCTGAATTTGATTAGTATATACGGGTACTTGGGCAAGCGCTTTGGCCCTACAGCGCATCGAACAGGTGCTTTGTTTTTTATTTTGGCTAAAGCAGTAGGGGCATCGGCACGACTTTATGTAGTTGCCATTGTTTTGCATGAGTTTGTATTTAAGCCTTGGCAAATTCCTTTTGCAGTGACTATTTTTTTAACACTGCTTGTGATTTACCTTTATACTTATAGAGGAGGAATCAAGACAATTGTCTGGACGGACTTTTTTCAGACCATAGCGCTACTTTTGGCTGTCATTTTAATGTTCATTGACACAATCCGAGTGATGGATTTGAATGTATTCTCTGCCGTAGGCCTGATTGCAAACAGCTCTTATTCTAAAATATTTATCTTTGATGACTGGCATAATCGAGCGCACTTTTTAAAGCATTTTTTTAGTGGCATTTTTGTGGTCATTGTGATGACGGGCCTTGATCAAGACATCATGCAAAAAAACTTAAGCTGCCGTAATTTCAAAGAGTCTCGACGCAATATGTTGTGGTATGGTTTTGCGTTCATTCCAGTTAATCTGCTGTTTTTGGCTTTAGGCGCATTATTGCTGCTTTATGCCTCGCAAAACGGTATTGATTTGCCTACAACCAACGACGCTATTTTGCCTTTTTTTGCTATGCGTTTTAGTGGCTTAGTTATGATCTGTTTTGTGATCGGTATAGTAGCAGCCGCTTTTTCGAGTGTTGATTCGGCTTTAGCCTCTCTTACGACGTCTTTAATGGTTGATATATTAAAAGTAGAAGATGCGGACGAAAAGAAGAAACGACGACAGCGCATGGCGATCCACCTTGCTTTTACGGTCTTATTTTTCTTTTTGGTGTTAATATTTAGAGCATGGAACAGTAAAAGTGCAATTGATACGATTTACACCATAGTCTCTTATACCTACGGGCCTCTCCTCGGTTTATTTACTTTTGGTTTTTTCACTTCTTTTTCGGTGCGTCAAAAATGGATCCCCGCCATTGCTGTCGCTTCGCCCCTCTTATCATTTGCGATTGATACCATGCTAAAAAAACATACTGGTTATGCTTTTGGCTACGAGCTTTTGATGCTTAATGGGGCACTTACTTTTTTTGGTTTGTGGATTGCCGCGTATAAAACAAAAAAACGAAAGATCTTACCTTAAAAACTCCTATTCATACTAAGAAACAATCAACATTGCATGAATTCAGAGTGTTTTTTGTTTTATTTCAATAAAAAAATTAGTTTTCTATCATCATATGCTAAACCCCGAATTAATAAATGTTTAAGTCTAAAACAAAAAATTTATTTAAAGTAAAGCTAAGCCTAAAGGTACTAGGCTTTTGTGAGGTTTTGGAACTAAAAAAAAAATCTAGAGATTGTCAAAAAGCACAAGAACTCGTTTTGCGCGATATTTTAAGTATTTCTAAAGACACTGAATATGGAAAAAAATATCATTTTCAAGAAATCCTAAACTTTTCAAACGAGCGTTCACTGGGTGATTATTACGAAGAATTAGTCCCGGTCAACCAATACGAGGACATTCGTCCTTACATAGAAAAGCACAAAAGTGGACAAGAAAACATTCTTTTTCCGGGTAAGCCTAAGTTTTACGATACGACAACCAGCTCTGCTAACGAGATTAAATGGATACCCATTACGGAGAAGTATTACAACGATGTTTACACTAGAATGAGCCCTACTTGGCTGTATTCTTTTTTTGCAATAAATCGACATATTTTTGAAGGAGCAATACTTTTTAACCTGCCAAAGAGCACCGAGGGAGTTCTTCCAGATGGTACGCCTTATGGGTCTCTGGCTGCTATTTCGCAAAGCGAAAGTCCTTCTTTTATAAAGGCGATGTTTTCCTCTACTCCTGAAGTCTTTTTAATTGAAGATTACAAGGCTCGTTACTATGCGATTATGCGCATTGGCATTGAGCAAAATGTACATATAATTGCTAGCGGTAGTCCAAGTGCATTAAGTCAAATGATAAACAACGCCGATGAGTTTTTAGATGAATACATTAAAGACATTGAGCATGGTACTTTAAGCGAGTTAGTTCATATTCCAGAAGATACCCGTGCTATTATTCAATCTTATTTAAAACCAAATCCAAAAAGAGCACTTGTTTTATCAAAACTCAAGAAAAAATATGGTCGTTTATTACCAAAACACTACTGGCCTAATTTACAGGTTTTAAATGTTTGGAAATCGGGAAACTCTGCTGTTCAATTAAAGAAAATAAAAGGAGCCTTTCCTGAAACATGCTTGTTTACGGAATTCGGCTTTTTTATGCCGGAGTGTAGACCTGGTATAATCTTAGATCCTAATAGCGACAGCACTGTTATATTTCCTCATAAAAATTATTTTGAGTTCGTGCGTGAAAAAGACTTAGACCTCTTAAAGCCGAAATTTTTTCGCCTTCATGAGCTAAGGATAGGGCAGCGTTACTCCATTTTCGTAACGACTTATTCTGGTCTTTATCGTTACAACATGAATGACTTAGTTGAAGTTACGGGTTTTTATGAACAAACCCCAAAGGTTAGTTTTGTAAAAAAGACTAATGGCATTGTTTCGATTTTAGGTGAAAATTTAAATGAAAATCAGTTTATCAATGCTGTAGGGCAAGTTGAAAAAGAGTTTTCTAAAAAACTAGAGTTTTTTGTCGGTTTTGCTGATGTAGAAAAGTCTTTATATTATTTTTATTTTGAGTTTGTAGAGCAAAATATAGAAGAGAGTTTTTTAAATCGTTTTGTTTCACGAGTTGATTTTGTTCTAAAATCAAACAACATAGAATATGCTGAAATGCGTAGGTCGAATCGATTAGCAGCTCCTAAAGGCCATTTATTAAAACGTCACGCCTTTGAAGTTTTTAAATCGCGTGCTATAGACAAAGGGTTGTACGACAATAAATTTAAATTGAGTTTTCTGATGCAAGATGAAGTGCATCACGAGATTTTTAAAAAAATTGCCAAACGATTTTTCCTTAAAATCTAAGGCAACGTTTCGTTATTTAACGTGGCAAGTTGAAGTTCTCTAATAGAAGTGCATGCCACTTCGCTCCAATCGAGCAGTTGGTTTAGCATTTCTCTATTAAAAGTCGTTCGCTCTCCAGTTCCTTGAATTTCAACAAATTCAGACGCATCTTTCATTACCACATTCATATCGACGTCTGCAGCGGAGTCTTCCTGATAGCATAAATCTAAACAAGGCTCTCCGTTAACCACGCCAATGGAAATAGCTGTAATGACATGTTTTAATAGGCGTTCTTCTATGCCTAATTGACTTTTAATTTTTTTTAATGCGAGAGCGAGGGCTACAAAGCCCCCAATAATACTTGCTGTTCTTGTGCCACCATCTGCTTCAATTACATCACAATCGACCACGATGGCTCTTTCTCCAAGTGCCTTCAGATCGGCAGCACTACGAAGAGATCGCCCAATTAAACGCTGGATTTCTTGTGTTCTGCCACTAGCTCCTTTACGTTCGCGATCCACACGCTCAGAGGTGCTTTGAGGCATTAAGGCGTATTCTGCGGTAATCCATCCAGAGCCCTTTCCCTTTAGCCATTTAGGTACCTCGGGCAAAAGAGTAGCGCTGCAAATGACGCGTGTTTTTCCCATTTCAATTAAAATAGAACCATCTGCACTACCTATAAAATTAGGAGTCATGCGAATGGGGCGAAGTTCGTTGTGAGCGCGATTATCAATTCTTTTCATTTTACACCTCAAACATTAAACCTTGTGTGGAGCCCTTTTGAAAAGAGCCTAAACGATAAATAAAATCAGTATATTGCTGAAGCTCCTGAAGCGCTTCTTTAACAACAGGGTCGCTAGGAGAACCTTCAAATGAGAGATGGAATATGTACTCCCATGGCCTGTCGGGGTGAGGTCGACTCTCTATGCGAGTTAAGTTCAAATGGCGACTTGCAAAGCAACCTAATGCGTTGTAAAGTGAACCCGATGAATTAACACTCTTTAATTCAAAAAGTAGAACGGTCCTAATGTCACCGTTTTTTGGTAATTCTAAAGACTCTTTTTGAATAGCGTAAAAACGAGTGAAGTTGATGCCCTTCATGTTTTCGATGCCGCTTTGTAGAATTTCCAAATCGTAATACTTGGCTGCAAACGTGCTTGCTATAGCGCCGTCAGTATGTGTGTTTCTTTTGGCTATTTCTTCTGCACTGCCTGCAGTATCAAAAAATGGGACTTTTTCAATAACAGGATGTTGTGAAAAAAAACGACTACATTGGGCAAGTCCCTGTGGGTGGCTTAATACTCGACGAAGGTCTTCTACTCGAGTGCCTTTTATGGCGCACAAGGTATGCTCAATTTGTAGCGTCATTTCTCCAACTATAGGATGACGCCATTTATAGAGGAGGTCAAAGTTTTCATAAACCGATCCTGCCGTAGAATTTTCGATAGGGATAGCACCGCCGTCAATTAATCCCGTTTCAATTCCTTGGTAGATTTCCTCAAAAGAATGCATGGGCACTACGGTGATGTCTTTTCCAAATAAATAATAAGCCGCGCTTTCGCTGTAAGCACCGTGCCTTCCTTGAAAGGCAATTCTTTTTTTTCTGTTCATTGTACAAGTCTCCTAGCGCCTTTATACCTTGATTTCCAGTAGTCCATTTCCATTGGGGTGATCGTTACTCCTTGAGAAGAGCTTGCATGCGTAAATCTACCCCCGTGCAAGTAAACCCCGACATGGTTGATTCCCCAAACGTTTCCAAAAAACACGAGGTCACCTTCTTTTAATTTTTTTTCTGGCACTGCAGCTCCCATTTTGTACATGGCTGCAGCATTGTGGGGGAGTGCTATATTTAATTTAGTCTTATAAATTTGCATGATATAACCAGAACAGTCCGTTCCAGAGCGCGACGACCCTCCAAATTTATAACGAGTCCCGAGCCAAGGTTGAATAAAACTCTCCCAGCTTTGATTGTCTTGTTTGACTTGCTTTTGCTCTGTATTCGCGTCCACAGTTTGAGAAGGAGTTGTTTTTAAGTCAGAATCAATATCAGCATCAGAATTTGAATCGAGAAGATCTGCATTAGGTGTCGCGGTGGCTTTTACTGTTTCAGCTTTTGGCAGTGGTTTATAACCTCCAATGCTTCGATCATAACCAGTACGCAAAGGCATGGTGCAAGCAGCAAGGGCTGTTATCATAAAAGTAAATAGTAGTCGATAAAAAACAAGCATTTATAACAAATTAGAAAAAATAAAATCATTTTTCTATATTAAAGAGATGATTGAAACGCTTCTTCACTATAATACAAATGCACCGCGTTACACTAGTTATCCTCCAGCTAATCTTTTTAGGTCGGCTAAGGACAAAGCCGAGGTAGAAGCCTTGTGGGTTGAGTCTAATTCGCTATTCCCCTCTAATTTGAGCTTTTACTTTCACATCCCATTTTGTGCCAAACGCTGCCTTTTTTGTGGATGCACATCCGAAACACTAAAAGAAGATTCTTATAGAGAAGAGTATTTTAAGGCCATTTGCTTAGAAATGGACAAGAAATTACCTTGGATTGATTCTTCAAGAATAGTCACTCAGGTGCATTTTGGTGGAGGTACGCCCACCAGCGTTCCTACTTCTTACTTAGGTCTAATTATAGATAAATTAAAAAGTCATTTTTCTTTTTCTCCTTTAGCAGAAATAGCCATTGAATGCAACCCAGCCACCGTCACCAAAACGCTCCTTGTCGAGTTAGCAACGGTTGGTTTTAACCGCATTAGTTATGGCATTCAAGACTTTAATTTAGAGACACTGCGTATAATTGGGCGAGACCCTTCGCTAATAGAGGTTTCTGCCTTGGTCGAATTATCACGACAACTTGGCTTTCATAGTATTAATTTGGATTTAATTTACGGGCTTCCAGGCCAAACGCTAGAAAGCTTTTCTCAAAGTATTTCTAAGGCCATAGAAGCAAGCCCCGACCGAATAGCTCTTTTTAGTTACGCGCATGTCCCTTGGGTGCGACCCGAACAAAAAAATTTGGAAAAATTCGACATCCCAGATGCTTATCATAAAATGAGTTTCTTCCTTCGTGCACGCGAGATGTTTGAGCGTGCTGGTTATGAAAACATTGGAATGGATCACTTTGTAAAACCCTCTGATTCTTTAGCAATTGCATCTGTTGAAGGGCTTTTGCATCGAAATTTTCAGGGGTATTGTACGCGTAGCACGACGGGGCAGGTTTATGCTTTTGGCTCTAGTTCGATATCTCAAATGGATAACGCTTACCTTCAAAACACGCGCGACACTTCAGAATACATTCAAAAAGTATTGCAGGATGAGATGACTGAAATCCGTGTGCACCCTTTAAGTGAAACAGAAAAAATATGGCGGAATGTAATTGAACGGTTAATGTGCAATAACGCTCTTCAAATCGATGAAATAGAAAGGCAAGTTTTAGGTGATCGCTGGGACCGTTTATGCGCACTTGAAAAAGAGGGTTTGCTTGTCAAGGTATCAGAAAAGGAAGTCCGCGCGACTGCCCTCGGCTCTTTAGTCATTCGTTATTTAGTCTCGGTCATTGATCCTTTATTAGACAATAAAGAGACTGAAGGCGTTTTTAGTAAAACAATTTAGCATGAGCTATTTTTGTGAGCATCAGTAGCGGTCATGACTTGCCAAAGAATCGCTTTTTGAGCATGCAGCCTATTTTCTGCTTCTTCGTAACTTAGGTTTTTGTCCCCGTCCATAACGGCATCGGTGATTTCTTCGCCGCGGTGCGCAGGTAAACAGTGAGTTACTTTGCAGTGAGCAGGGGCTAGGGTAAGTAATTCGTCGTTAATCTGGAACGGGAAAAAATGACTTTGTTTTGCTTCCTTTTCACTTTCTTGCCCCATGCTAACCCAGACATCGCTGTATAAAATATCGGCGTCGCGGACGGCTTCTTCTGGAGTGTGAAACACGCGGTACTCACAGCCACGATTTTTTAGAAGTGGTACGGATTCTTCTACAATCCACTTTGGTTGTTCAAAGCCTTTAGGGCACGCCAAAGAAAAGTTCATGCCGAGTTTGGTGCAAAGGGTTAAAAGGGAGTTTGCTACGTTGTTGCCGTCGCCAATAAAAGCAATGGTTTTGCCTTTAAATTCACCAAATTGCTCGTGAAACATTTGAGCAAAAGAAATTGCTTGGCAAGGGTGATAATCGTCTGTTAAGGCATTAATCACAGGAATATCACCATAAAGAGCAAGTTGTTCGACTAGCTCTTGTTTAAAGCATCGCACTACTAGGGCGTCGATCCAACGAGAAAGACAACGAGCGACGTCTTTAATGCTTTCGCGTTTGCCAAGCCCAATAGAATTAGGATCGAGCATAACAGGTAAACCACCAAATTGGTGGATGCCCACTTGGAATGTGGTAATGGTGCGTAAAGAAGGCTTCTCAAAAAACATGCCTAAGGACTGTCCTTTAAAGCGTTCTGAATATTGACCAGAATGTACTTCACTCTTTAAGCGGCAAGCAATTTCCACCGTTTCTAGAATTTTTTCCTCACTCCAATCAGCGAGGCGGAGTAAATGCTTACTGGGATCGATCATGTTTAGTCCTTTGAAACCTCAAAGTGAAACTTTTAAAATGGCTTTAAAAAGAAAAAGGCTGTTTGAAAATAATTCAAACGCCGGCTTCCGGTATAGAAACCACAATATATACTCTTTTTAGAGAAAATAACAAAAAATCGTATTTAAAGGCAAGCTATGCTTCGTTTTTTTTCTCTTCAGCTTGCATTTTTAATTCTAAACGGCGCCTAATTACCATTTCGTTAAATAGATCTGTTAGGCTATCTTCAATGCTAATAAGTGGTTTCCAACCGATTTCCATTATTTTTGTGGGGTCGCCAATGAGCAATGGAATGTCGTTGGTGCGCTCTAAACTGGGATCATAACGAAAATCGATGTTAACCCCTGCAATATCGATCAAAAATTCGGTCAATTCGCGGAAAGTAAAGGATTTTCCGCAACAAATATTGTAAATAGACCCTGAAGGCGATCCATTAAGCACTTGAATCATGCCTCTAGCCACATCTCGCACGTCGACGACGTCTCGACTAATATCTAGGCTTCCGGTAAATAACACCGGTTCTGTGCCGTAATGCTTGATTTTAACCAATTGATAGGTGATGGAAGGAATAGCAAAACGCCGGCTGTGATGAGGCCCGGTAAAATGAAATGGGCGTACAAAAACAATATGTAACCCATAAGCGTTTCGAAATTGGTTGCCTAAAATCTCCATACATGCCTTAGAAGTAGCATACGGGGTCAGTGGATTTGGAGGGTTTGATTCTTTATGGAGCATGGTCAAGTGCTCTTCGGTTCTGCCGTAAATTTCACTTGAGCTTAAAAGAAGCACTTTTGCCTTTGGAGCTGCTTGACGCACGGCTTCTAATAGGTTTTGAGTGCCGAGTAAGTTAGTGCTTAGCGTTTCAAAAGGTTTTTTATAAGACAATCCTACTGAAGATTGGCTAGCCAAGTGATAAATAAATTGTGGTTGTGTTTTTTGGATAACATCGAGAAGCTCTTTAATGTTTAACAAATTGCCTGTTAAATAAGAGACGTCAGGTACTTTTTGCCAAGGTTGTGGCTGTTCATCGCTAAAGCTATAGAGTTTACGACCAGAGCGTGTGACTCCAGATAAAATATGAAACCCTAAGGCCCCTGTACCACCAGTTACAAGAATGCTCATAGTTCCTCTTTCGCTTGGATAGATTCCCAAGCGGTGTTAATGATCTGTTCGTT
>DUVD01000072.1 GCA_012841225.1 Fibrobacter sp. | reverse complement strand
TCAACGATAGCTAGTTGCATGCCGTAACAAATGCCCAAGAATGGAATTTTGTTTTCACGTGCATATTGAATGAGCTTAATTTTACCTTCTATGCCGCGGCCGCCAAAGCCTCCAGGGACGATTACGGCATTGATGCCCTTCATGACCTTCTCGACCGACACCACTTTTTTCTCCACCTTTTCGGTGTCGACCCAACGGATTTCGACTTTTAAATCCAAGTGAGCCGAAGCATGGTTCAAGGCTTCGACAACGCTGGCGTAAGAGTCTTCAAGCGACATGTACTTGCCGCAAATGGCGACGGTAATTGTTTTACGAGGAGTAACTTGATTGCGCTTTAAAGAGTCAACGAGCTGGCACCAAGTGTCGAGCTTAGGTGGTGCATAAATACGAAGGCGCTTCAAAAGAATTTCGGGGATTCCTTCTTTATCGTAAACAAGCGGCACTTCATAAACGTGTTTTACATCGACACCAGAAATCACATGAGAGGCGGGCAAGTTGCAAAACAAGCCTATTTTTTCTTTAATGTGCGGCTTAATAAATTCTTCACAGCGCGCAATGATAATTTCAGGATAAATGCCAAGTTCATTTAAATCGCGTACAGACATTTGAGTCGGTTTTGATTTTTGCTCGTTCACGCCCGAGGGAATAGGGACGTATGTCAGGTGAACAAATACGCAGTTATCCTGGCCAACATCGTGCGATAATTGACGAGTCGCTTCGATATAAAATTGATTTTCTAAATCACCAACGGTGCCGCCAATTTCAACTAAGAGTACGTCGGCGTCTTCTTGGTTAGCAATGCGAAAGAAATTTTCTTTAATCACATCGGTAACGTGAGGAATAAACTGAACGGTATGCCCTAAGTAATCACCACGGCGCTCTTTGTCGAGGATCGTTTTAAAAATACGACCCATCGTTAAGCTCCAATCGGATTTAGCGACAACATTTAAAAAACGTTCATAATGACCAAAATCCATATCAACTTCGCCGCCATCATCTAAGACGTAGACTTCGCCATGCTCGGTAGGATTCATTGTCCCTGGATCTGTATTTAAGTAGCCGTCGCATTTTACGGGGATCACCTTAAGTTTATCGGATAGAAGAGCGCCAATTGAAGCCGCAGCAACTCCTTTACCAAGGCCAGAAATCACACCACCTGTGACGATGATAAACTTTGTTTTTCCATTATATGAATGGTTAAGACCATTTTGTTTCATTTTAATTACCAACTCGAGTTTCTAATTTTTTAATCATTTGTTCTATTTTTAAAATATCTGACGGCACATCTACTGATGCTGACTCGCTTTCACTGAAAATAACTTTAATGGGACGAATCCCTAATATGCGAAGCGGTTCTAAAGAGTACTTTTTTTCATTTTCACTTTGAGCTAAGCCGTAAAACTCTTCGCGCCCCTCTCTAGAGTAGGCGTAAATGCCGCGGTGCTCATTCCACTCGTCGTATTCTTCTAAATCAATTTCTCTTTGAAAAGCCACGGCGTAATTTTCATTTACACGCACCTTAACTACATCGCGGTTTAACACGTCTGCTCTTTTTAATGGCGACGATGCTGTAACCCAAGATTTTGGTTCTGCTTTTAGTGCTTTAGAAACGCGGCGCAGTAAATCTAAATCGACAAGCGGCTCATCTCCCTGCAAATTAACGACTAAATCTAAATTCAATTTTTGAGCGGCTTCCATGACGCGGTCCGACCCAGTAGCTTGCGTTCCAGTCATTACGGCATCAAAACCATTTTGGCGAACTAAAGAGGCTATTTCTTGAGAGTCAGTGGCGCAAAATATAGAATCGAAGCACCCCGCTAAAAGCGCGCGATTTAATGTATGAAGAATCATTTCAAGACCGTCGATCTTGGCGAGAGGCTTGCCCGGAAACCGAGAAGACCCTATACGCGCAGGGATCACACAAGAAAGAGTCATTTTAACCGGCGATTACTTTGGGAATAACAAAGTGGTTGTCTTCGACTTTAGGTGCATTTCTAAAAACTTGCTCAGGAGTCAAAGAAGGCTGAGGAACATCTTCTCGAAGTACGGTCGACTCATTTTCTACACCAGTCATTGGCTCCACATTTTTAAGATCTAACCCACGCAAAGCCTCCATGTGAGAAAGTATGTTTCCTAAATGCGCAGAAACAGACTCGAGGTCTTCTTCGGACAATGTTAGTCTAGATAGTTTAGCCAAATTTAAAATGTCGTCTCGTTCAAGCATAATTGCCTCCAAAAATTCCAGTAAAAAGATAAAAAAAACATTGCTTCACTGCACTAACTAATCACGTCTAAGCTCGCAAATTTAAGTACCAATGTACGAACCGTCCCATCGGCAAAGCGAACATCCGCCTTTGTATTGTCACCTTGACCTGTGGTACGAATTAAAGTCCCAACACCAAAGCGCAGGTGGCGAACCTTGGCTCCAGGACGAAAAGGAGACTCATCGCTGTACTCATCATAAACGATTCTTGGGCCTTTTGGTACACTAGGGGGCACTTTAACTGGGTTTTTATAGACAATTCGCTGAGTACCACCTGTTTTTTTAGAAAAGTTATTGGGGCGTTCATAAGTAAAAGGACGCTGAAACCCTTTCGCTCTTGGCATCTCACTAGTCGAATTAAAGGATGTTTCATCTTGCAGTTCGACTACAGAGGGGTCAATTTCAGCTAAAAACCGAGAGGGGGGGAAAGGACGGATAAAGCCCTGCCAAAAACGCTGAGCGGCGTGGTATAAAAAAAGTTTTTTCTTGGCGCGAGTGCAACCCACGTAAAATAGGCGACGTTCTTCTTCCATCTGCTTATTAAGCTCGTCTTGAGTTGCGGTGATCGAAGCTCGAACCATAGGGGTAATCTCTTCATCAAGACCCGCGATGTGCACTGTATGAAACTCAAGACCCTTTGCCATGTGCATTGTCATCAAAGTCACTTTTTCAAGACTATTTTCCGATTTTTTATCGGCATCTGTGAGTAGAGAAATCTCTTGTAAAAAGGCATCTAAAGTCGCGTCTGGATTTTCTTCGTCGAATTCGCGGAGCGCATTGATCATTTCATCTAAGTTTAAAGACCTCTCGTCGGCAGTCAATTCATCTTCTTTTTTTAAAAAAGCGCGGTAGTTGGTGTCGTCGATGATGCGTTCTGCAATTAATGGGAGTGGCGTCTCTTTTTCGGCTACTAGTGCGAGCCAAGATTCGGCAAGACCCTTAAAGCCCTCTAGTTTAGAGGTGTTTCGACCACCCTCTTCTACCGATCGCACAATCTCTTCCCAAAGGGAATGCTCGTGTTCGCGAGTCCCATCTAAAAGTTGCTCTACTGTTGTTTTTCCAATTTGTCGCGGGGGTACATTAATGACACGAAGAAGCGCCGCGTCGTCTTTGGAGTTAGAGAGTAAGCGCAAATACGCCAAAATATCTTTAACTTCTTTGCGATCCCAAAATCGGGTGCCGCCATATATAACACAGGGAATCCTAAAGTTATTTAGCGCTTTTTCTAAGGCTCGCGATTGAGCATTTGTCCTATAAAAAATAGCCGTCTGAGAATAAAAAGACTCACCAGCATTAGAAATAGTTCTCGCCACTTTCTCTGCTTCTCGACGATCTTCATCAACGTGAACGACTTTAATTAAATCGCCTTTTTCTTCTTTTGAAAAAACAACTTTTTGCATTTCTAACGGGCGGACATTATTAGCAATCACAGAGCCCGCCCCTTGAACGATATTGGCTGTAGAACGGTAATTGCGCTCGAGCTTAACAATCGTCACCGGATCGAAATCGCGATGAAAGTTACGGATGATTTCAATGTTAGCACCACGCCAGCCATAAATGCTCTGGTCGTCATCACCCACTACGGTGACGTTATGAGCCTCGTTCATCAAGAGTTTTAAGAGTTCGTATTGAACATCGTTAGTGTCTTGGTATTCATCGACAACGGTGTATTCAAACTGTCGCGCTAACTGCGCTGCCAAGGCGGGAAGCTTTTGCAACATATCCACCGTATTAAACAACAAGTCGTCAAAGTCCATGGCGTTCGACTCTAAAAGCTTTTTTTGATAGGCCTTGTAGTAACTAGCTGTTTTTTCTTCGTCGGCAAAGCAAGCGTTTTTTTCGACCACGGCAGGGGTCTGCAAAACAAGCTTATAAGAACCACCTTGTTGCGCTTCTTTGCGAACTGTGTTTTTATAGCGAGAAATGGCGCCACGTACTTTTTTTAGTTCGTTGACATCATATAAGTCGCCTAAATCAGCTCTCAATATTTCTTTTATTGTGCGCTTTTGATCATCGTCATCGTAAATTGAAAACTGAGGGGTAAAGCTCCAACCTAAAGAGGTGAGGGTTTCTGGGCGAGCTAAACAGATTCGTAAAATACGAACACAAACCGAATGGAAGGTGCCCACCCAAGTTAAATTAACCGGCACATTTAAAATTTTATGAATGCGCTCTTTCATTTCTCGAGCGGCTTTATTGGTAAATGTCACCGCTAAAATATGATTAGGGTTAATACGTTGGTCCGAAATCAAGTGCGCGATTTTGTAGGTGATTGCTCGCGTTTTACCCGAGCCGGCACCAGCCAATATAAGCATTGGCCCTTTTATTTTTAGGGCAGCGTCACATTGTTCTTTATTTAGTTCTTTTTCTAATAGTCTTTGGTCCACAACAAAAGGCATCATTCATCCTTTGTCGATGCCGAAAGAGCTTGTTCCAAAGTCGTAAGCCCGTCTAAGGCTTTTTGTATTCCATCTTGTCTAAGAGTAATCATATTACATTCCTGTACGGCAACACGCTTAATATCGTCACCCGATGATCTTTTAAGAATCAGGTTTCGAATAGATTCATTAGGGACTAAGTATTCGTAAACACCACATCGGCCTTTATAGCCGGCGCCATCGCACTTAGGGCAACCCTTACCATGATAAAATTGCATATCAGGGGTTAGGTGCAGCTCTTCGCGAAGGTCTTCTGGGATGTCTACTGGTTCTTTACAATGTTTACAAATTCGCCTTACTAAGCGCTGGGCAAGCACGCCTTTAATAGCAGAAGCGACGAGGAACGGTTCCAAGTCCATTTCTAGCAATCGAGGGAAAGCGCCAGAGGCATCGTTAGTATGAAGCGTGCTAAAAACTAAGTGACCCGTTAAAGCAGCTTCAATGGCCATAGAAGCAGTTTCTCTATCTCGCATTTCACCTATCATAATCACATCAGGATCTTGGCGAAGCAAGGCGCGGATACCGGCAGAAAAAGTAAACCCAGCAGCCACATTAATTTGACCTTGGTTTACCCCATCTACGTTTAATTCAACTGGGTCTTCCATAGTTGAAATATTTGTGGCGTTATCGAGAATTTCTCGAATAGAAGCATAAAGAGTCGTCGATTTTCCAGAACCTGTAGGCCCTGTTACCAGAATAATACCGTTTGGCAAATTAATCGATTCTAGATATTGCTTGTAAACTCGAGGGTCAAAACCCATATCTTTAAGCGGAAATTGACCTGAGTTGGGGTCTAAAATACGCATCACAATTTTTTCGGATACACCACGTTTGCGCAAAGAGACTGGAAATGAACTTACACGTAAGTCCACTTCGCTACCCCTGTACCTCACGGTAAAACGACCATCCAAAGGTTTTCGCTTTTCAGCGATATCCATTTTAGATAAAAGCTTAATTCTCGAGATAATTTGAGCTAGCAAACGCGCTGGAATAGGAGCCATGACCTGCAAGTCGCCATCAATGCGGTAGCGTAGTTTTAAGTAAGTCTCTTGCGGCTCCAAATGAATATCAGAAGCGCCACGGGCAATCGCCTCGTGAATTAAAGTCGTCACAATCTTAACGACTTGTTGGCCTTCTTCGTCCGTTAATTCCGGTTCTTGGTTGTAGCTATCGCGTTCGACTGTTTCTAATTCCTCTTTACCGTCGGAAGAAAGTAAAAGCGAACTAAGTGTTTCGTCTGCGTTAATCTTTTCGGCGTAAAGGCGTTCAATTGCAGCGGAGACGTCTTTTTCTGAGGCCATCACCACGTCGATGTCCATTTGCGCTTTAAATTTTACAATATCGATCACACGCATGTTCGTAGGGTCCGACATGGCAATTGTCAAAATCTTTTCTTTGAGGTTTACAAATAGTGGAACCACATTGTACCCGCGGCAAACATGCTCGGACAAGTACTTCACGACATCTGGATCAATGGCAAAGGTGCCTAAAGAAACGTAAGGAATTTCAAATTGAATAGATAGAATTTCGATGAGCTTTTCTTCGGGCATAAAGCCTAAAGAAACAAGTATTTTGCCCAAACGCTGGCCCGTAATTTTTTGCTGTTCCAGGGCTTTTTCTAGTTGAGGCTCTGTAATGTAGCCCTGTGCCATCAACATCTCACCAATGCGCATTTTAGTCATAGACTGCATTTGCACACCAAGGATGTTGGTCAGAGTTTCTTCGTTTACCATACCCAAACGCACGAGGATTTTACTGAGCATAATTCCAGTGCGCTCTTGTTCACTCAAGGCATGCTTAAACTGATCTTGATCTATAATACCTTGACGGAGAAGTAATTCGCCTATGTTGGCTCTTGAATTTCTATTCATAAATGCGACCACGATTGAGCGTTCATTTGTTTACTTGTCCCTTGGGAATCGATTATATCAACCCCGCATCCAACTTGCACAAAACCCATATAAAAGACAGGATCAATCCTATCACATTTATAGAATATACTATTTGAGAGCGCATTTGTAAAAAGAAGTTGATATTCTTCACCCCCATTTAGCACAAAATCATAGGGTGATATACCATAATATTCACACAAAGCCCGAACCTCTGGATCGATAGGGATTTTTTCTCTCTCAATGACGAGTTTTACCCCTGAAGACAGAGCGATGTGGTTTAGTTCCGAACTCAGCCCGTCGCTAATATCGATGCAGGCACCCACAGTGCCTAGTTCTGCTAAGGCTTCACCCGCGCGTTCTTTTATTTTAGGGTTCAAATGATAATCCACTAAAGATTTCCAGCGCTCTTTATCTTTAAAGTGGTGCGTTAAAACCCAAAGTCCAGCAGCAGACTTGCCTAAAGTACCCTGTACGTAAATGCCTTCGCCAACACGCGCTTGGCTGCGCTTTAAAGGTTCAGCTAAAGTTGTCCTTCCAAGTAAAGTGGTAGAAAAGAAACCAGTGTCGCCAACAACGGTATCACCACCTAAAATACGAATTTCACGCGAAGCAAAGCCCTTTTGAAAGGCAGCGGCTATTTGCGCGTGCTGTTCTTCGGTCCAATGACGATTAAGACACAGCCCTAAAAACGCAAAATGAGGAACTCCTCCCATGGACGAAATATCAGATACATTAGATACAATGTGTTTTTCGACTGCTTGTTCAATTGTGGAAAAATCGAATCGAAAATGAGAGTTTTCAACCGAAAGGTCTTTAGTGATAAGCCAACCATCTATTCCAGCAGCGTCATCACCAGCATCAAGCCAAAAACGGTGCTGAGGCGGTTCTTTTTTGAACCGAAAACGATCGACTAACAAATTATTGATAAATCTAAATTCACCTAAATCGGGAAACACGGAGCCAGTTTCTTGCATACAGTGAAATTTAATGAAAAAAAAGAGATCTAGTGCTCTATATTTACCCTAATCAATAAAAAAAAACTAATTTTAGAGTCAATGGGCCATATATTTTTTATTACACCTGATTCTAGCTGCAATCTCGATGAAATTGCTCAATGGACGCTGTTTTGGCTTTTAGATCACGATATGGTCACAGATACCACACTGTACACCTGCAGCGGTCTAGAACAAGCCTATCAAGCATTAGAAAAGCCTTTGAAAAATGGCGACTCACCAAGCCTCATTGTCATCGACTACCCTTTGAATCCCAATCCAGAGATGATTCAATTCGTAAACCGGTTACGCGAGTGCATTCCAGAGGCCTGGATAGTCGAATTTATTCCTAAAAACATGCCACTCCCTCCTAAAAAAGACGACTCTTTATTCTGGGTTTCTAAACCAGTATCTCAAGAAAGTTGGGTAGGCATTTTACAGCACGTTTGCTTGCAAGCCGCTTCGCCTCAATGGTCCAAAGCCGAAAACCCCTATTAATAAAATGATGAAAAAAGGCATAAGTTATTTTGGGGTTCGACGCCCTAAATGGGCTCTCGAAGACATGAAAGATATCCTCAATCGAGGTTTTTCTCACGTCTTGCATACTTGGTCAGAGGAAGATCTTCTTTATTATAGTGGCTCAATGAAAGAAATTATCGATGGCTCGGTCGATCTTGGCTTAAAGGTTTATGTAAACCCTTGGGGCGTTGGGCGAGTTTTTGGCGGAGAGGCGTATTCCGAGCTCGTAGGCCGAAACTTTTCTTTGGCGCAACAAGCCGCCGACGGTTCTTTAAAAGTAGCCGCCTGCCCGAATCAAAGTGAATTTAGACGCTACATGCACCACTGGATTGACATTGTTTGCCAAACCAAAGTGGAGACTATTTTTTGGGACGAACCACATTTTTATTTTGAAAAAGGGGCTCTTGAAAATTGGTCTTGCCGCTGCAACACCTGCCAGCAAAAATTTCTAAAAAAACATCGTTTTGAGATGCCAACTAGCTTGACTCCGGAAGTCAAAGCATTTAGAGAAGACTCGTTAATCGATTTTTTAGCTGAAATGACCAAAAGAGTTCATCTTTTAGGTAAACGAAATTCGGTTTGTCTTCTTCCCCCTTGGTTTCCTGCCGGCATAGAAAATTGGGATCGTATCGCTCAACTTGAGTTTGTCGATGAAATCGGTTCCGATCCTTATTGGGAAAAAACAACCAGTACTGAAGAAATCATTAAAAATTACGCCCATATTTCTCAAAGGACCTTGGCTGTCGCGCAAAAATATGGCAAAGAAGCCCAAATGTGGATTAAGAATTATCACATTATTGAAAACAAAGAATCCGACGTTCGCCATGCTACTGAACAAGCTTATAACGCGGGCATTCGCAATATATTCGCTTGGTCTTATCGCGGGTCGGAGTACTTATCGTGGCTGCGTTCAGATAACCCAGAGTTAGTTTGGGAAACCCAATGCAGCGCACTAGAAAAGCTTAAATAATTACCATTCCATATTGTCATCATCAACAGGCCCTTCCATTGTCGGAGGAGTCTCTTGAGCTGGATCTGCTTTGGCTGCAGGACTAGGCGCTTGCACTGCAGTCTTAGCTGGCGCTGAAGCCTGTTTATTTACCTTAACAGGTGCTGGTGCTTTTTTATTAAAGCTCTGCTTTTCTATTGAAGGCTCTGAAGTCTCTACGTTACCGATATAGTTGCGAATAATTCGTGGCGTCACAAAAATAATGAGGTCTTTTTTGGTAACCGTCTTTTTTGTGTGTTTAAATAAATGGCCTAAAACAGGAATGTCTTTCAAAAATGGAATGCCACTTTCGGATTCTACGTTTTCATTTCTAGTCAAGCCGCCAATGACAACCGTCTCACCATCAGCAACGACTACCTTTGTTTTAGCTTCTTGAGTACTAATGACCACTTCGCCCTTAGTATCATAATCGTAGGAGTTGTTTTCTGGATGTAATTCTAATAGAATGCGGTTATCACCAGAAACGTGCGGTGTTACCGTCAATTTAATACCTGTCTCCACCAATTGTGTGGAGGATTCCCCTTTATCGTCAATCACTCGAATGGATATCTTATCACCCATAAAAACGATGGCTTCATTGTTATCAAGTGTAGAGACCTGAGGGCTCGCTAAGACTTCCGTAGAAGCGTCGCCCATAATGCTACTGATGGCGATTTGCATGTTGTTGTCTAAAATACTCGCTGTAATAGAAGTCGCTGCGCCCGCCATGCCTGAAATACCACTATTAGGAAAAGATTGTATAGCCCCACTAGTTCGAGAACCACCTGAATTTGTCCCACTGGGCATAGATGCCACACCAGGAACTAAGGCAGTTGAACCCATTGCCGAAGTCCAATCTACACCGAGTTCACGCGCCAAGTTACTATTGACAACCACTAATTTTGCCGTAATCATGATTTGTAGCGTTTCTACATCTAGTTCTTCTAAGGCATTAGACATTTGAGCAATTCGAGATTCCGCATCGTAGACGATAATGGAGTTGCTGCGATCTACTACTGTGATTCTACCACGCGTCGACTTCATGCTTTCCAAAACAGAGACTAATTCGTTGGCTTTAGCGTGGCGAATAGCAAAGTTTTTTCGCACTAAAGGCGCCGCTCTTTCTGTTTCCTCTTCTTGCTCCGCAATTTTCTTTTGCTTTGCTTGGTACGTCGCTGTTCTTTGGATAGTAATGTACTTATCTTGAACCAACCAAGTCAAATCTTGTAGTTCGCAAATAATATCTAGCGCTTCTTGCCAAGTTTTTTGGGTGATTTTTAAATTAAGTTTTCCTTTTACTTCTGGGGCAAGTAAAATATCGACACCAGCTGCCACTGATAGAGACCTAAAAGCAGTCTCAAACTCCATGTCGACAAAAGTAAACTCGTATAGTTTCTTATTAGGAATCGAAGTACCCGATTCAGGAGCAGCCCAAAGACAAAATGCCATTAGGGCCAAGATTGTTGTAATTCTAACTATTGAATTCATTTTAAACTCCCATATTTATCGGGCAATCCCATGGAGTAGCGACGACTGACCCCAAACTCTTGAATCAAAAACAGTACATCTGTTTGCGTAATTTTAAGTACTTTACCATTTAAGATCTTGTCACCTTCTTTAATAGTATAAGAGATGGTAGGGTTTTTGGATTCGGCAAGAATAGCCATTGGCTCTTGTGTTTCCCAGATAATACCTACTAACTCAACTTGGTCGATGTTAATTCCTTCTTCTACAAGACCCTTTATTTCTACAAAAGGATCTCGACGTCCAAAAGAGCTGTAAGCAACTCGATCTTCTGAGATCGTTTCAAATCTAGAGGCGATTGAATCTAGGTTCTCCCCTTTTTCAAAAGCTATTTGCTTTAACCGCTCCAACTGCATGCTAGACAGTTCATCTCGGAATGAAACAGCTCTTTTGTAAACAAAGCCCGTTTTATTATTAAACTGAACTTTTTGAAATAACCCTGCATTTTCTAAGCTCACCAATCGGTCAGAAAAAACTAAGCGTTGTAAAACTTGAGCTTTTTCATTCGGCTTGGCGAGCAACTCAATTTCTTCTGACACCACTATTAATTCTCTGGCTGTGGGGCGTAAGTAAAAAGTCTGCGAAACAGAAACTAATTTTTTTGATTCAGACTCTAGTTTTTTTGTGAATGCATCAAAGGAAACAAGGCCTTCTTTTGCTGCAATCCATTGGCGCTGCTTTATGCCGCTTGGTTTTGCATGCCAATACAACATGCCATCTATTTTTTTATCTGAAGTCACCTGTAGAATTAAAACGCCTTTTCTTACTATAATCGAAGGCTGAATACCGGGATGAAGCTCTATGTTCAAACCATAAGTCGACCAGTATATAGACTTAACAATTGTACCAGCATTCACTTTAAATACAGGAGATTTTGCTGGACCCGCTAAACCAATGGTAATCACTTGACGGTTCGGCTTACTAATGTTTGACAAAAGGATATTGTCGTCTGTCACTAATTGAAATTGTTCTAGGCCAAAACTGGATAAGGCAATCATCTCTTGGATACCTTCAATTAAAGCAGAAACAGGCTTGCTTTCTATAGGAGCTTTAGCTGTTTTGCTTTCAGTCGAAGGCTTTCCAACAGTTTTCTTTTCTTGGGCCAAACGCTTTTTCTCTTCTAATGCGGCTTTTTCTGCGGCCTTTTTTTCTTCAGCCAAGCGTACTTTTTCTTCAAGTGCTTTTTTGCCTGCATTCTTTTTCTCTTCTAGTGCGGCTTTTTCTGCGGCCTTTTTTTGTTCGGCAAATTTTTTCGATATAGCCCAATCTTTATCTGTGGACTTAACAAGCTCTAGACCAAAATCAGTCCCATTGTTAGCAAGGTTAATTTTATTTTTATCGCTTGTAATCAAGCTTCCTACTGTAAATTCAAATTTCAATAAATTTGCTTTTTTACTTTGTTCTGTAAAGACTTTCATCTTTTGGATTAAAGAAGACTTTGCATCTATATCAAAAGAGCCTTCACCTAAAATAAAGTCAGTCTCCGAAAAAGCAACAGTAAACTTTTTTGAAGAAGCTTCATACTTTTGGAAAAAGCTAGGCAAGTCTTTAGCAGAGGCAAATTGAAAAACTAAATGGCATTTTTCTTTTTTGCATACCAAGCTCACATCGTTAATTTTAGCGGCAAACGAAATTGACGATAAAAATGCAATTAAAAGAAGGGTTTTTATCTTGTTCATTGGACCGCCTTCTTCGATGTGTATGTTGTCAAATTAAAAGACACCGAAATTGTAATTGGCGTCCACCCGTGGGTTTCTGCTTTTTGAAGTTCTCCGGTAATGCCGGCATAACGGTTTAGACGAAGGTCGGTAATGGCTGTTGGGTAATTGAAATTAGCTATTTCGGCAAATAGGTAGCCTAGCATGTGGTACCCCGAATTCACAACAATCGAGTATTTGTTTTCAATATAATAATCCTTCGGCGTCCGACCTTCTGGATTAAATTTTTGAATCTGCACGCCCGAACTTCTTAAGACGGCGTATAAATCTTGTAAGCGTAAAGGCACTTTTTCTTCTTCGGGAAACATTTCTTTCAAACGTTCAAATTCATTTTCTGCTTGCGCTAAACGAAGACTCAATTGAGCTATTCTGTTTTTTTGAATATTGATTTTAGCGAGGTCATCTTGCGCTGTTTCCAATTCTTGAGTCAACTCTGCTTTTTTAACAATGAACGTTTGCCACTTGAAATGAAAAAATGCAAAACTAATTCCGCCAATAATTAAAACTATCAGTATTGCGAAAATATTTTTTTTGTCTTTTATGTCAAAATTACCCATATTTTACTTCGCTCCTTCCAGACCCAGGTCTTTCTTGATTGTCGCTTTAATTGTAAAATTGTAGGTGTCTTCTGCGCCTGATTTCGTTGTCGCAATAGAGATTAATGCAACCGAACTTATGCTCACTTGCTTCTCTAGCTTGACCATATACTCAGCTACCTCAGAAAAATCATAGGTAAACCCTTTCAATTCCATTTCATTGGCGCTCATTTGATTCAAGTTGATAAGCCACATATTTGGAGGCAAAATAGAGGAGATGTTTTCAAAGAGAATCACCCATCTTTTTTTGCTTACCTGAATCGATTTCAAAGCGTTGTTCTTTTGAGCAATTATCGAAAGCTTACTATCTAGTTCTGTTATTTTATTCAAAAGAGGCTTTTCTTTTTCAACTTCTTCTAATGTCGTCTTAAGTTGTGCTTCTAAACTGTTAGTCACTTCTTGAATTTGAAGGAGCAATAGAAAAATAACGACGATAGAGACGAGTAAGCCTACTAATGGCCAAACCACACGCCGATCGAATATCCATGAAAAATCGGTTTTTGCCTTGCGGTATTCTACCGGAAGTAAGTTGATTTCAACACAAAGTTTGTTTTTCTTTCCTGCCATTAGAATTTCCTCATGGCATACCCAAGAGCGGGAGCATAAATGTTAACCAAGGCTTTAGAAAGGCCCAATTCACCAACTACATCGGGACTGCAGGGGATTTTCTCAAATGGATTAATCCCCTCAGTAGGTATTTCAATTCGATCTTGAATGTGTTCACATAAGCCCGTGAGGCTTGTTCCACCACCACTGAGCAAAATTTTCGTGGGCTTTTCGCCTGATTCCGAATTTGAAAAGTAACGAATGCCGAATTCTAACGCACCGACGATTTCTTCAAAAGCGAGTTGCATTGCCGATTCGATATCCGCCTCAGAAAAACCCTCAATAGTTACGGATTTATCACTCTCAAAAATTTCATGGCACTTATTGGCGTCTATACCGAGATGACGAGAAAGCATGTTGATGACGGATTCCATTGAACCACTTGTGAGTGCACGAGTCGAATGAAAAAAGCCGTCCATTAAAAAGACGATGCTCGCCTTTTTTTCGCCTATGTTGAAAATAGCCACCGTATCATTTCTATTCTCTGGTGCTACAGAAGCCATGTAAGCATTTGCTAAACCAAAAATATCGACATCAAGGGCACTTAAAGCGATGTCTGTGTTTTTATAAAGTTGCCCCCAAGAATCAAGCATTGCACTTTTTGCCGCGACAATATTAATTTTTGCTTGGCCATCTTCACGGTCGTAAACTTCATAGTCCAGTATATTGTCTTGGTCATCAAAAGGGGGGCGAGCTTGAGCGGTCTGAACGATGATGGCGTCTTCATTCGCTGTTTTAGGGATCTTAACTACTAATTTATCGACGAGTACCCCAGAGGCACTATTGATGCCCGCCACGACATCCACTTTTTCGCGATCATCTACATGGCGCGCCATAATTTTAGATAAGGCTTCTCGCAATTTCTCCTCATCTTTAATTTCGCCGTCTTCCATTGTTTTTTCTGGCAAACGCTCCAAATCAACTGCTGTGACTTGAATATTTCCATGATGATCATGAAAAACACGAACGAGCTTGATACTGTAATGACCAATATCAATACCGACCGTTTGTCGATCGCCAAGTATATGTGAAATAAAATCAGAAGCCAAAATAAACTCCGACGGGAAACATTATCATTTCAATTCTACCTTTCATGAAGGCAAATGTCAATAGAAAAATACATAACTCCTTGAAAAATAATTAGTTAGACACCTTTTTGACCCCTATAAAGGGATCTTTGTCTTTTTGTGGATTTCAAAAATATACTGAAGCACATTCTCTTGAATTCGTCCAAATTCACCAGAAAAAGAAGCGGTGTATAGGTACAAATCGGGATAAGAATGGTTTTTTTTGCCCAAATTCCTCAGTATTTCGATTTTTACATTTTCTAAGCCAAAACCAGGTAGGTCAAATTGAATCTCAATTTTTGGCGATAAAATCTCCGCAACAGGCAATCCGAGCAAAATACCCCCAGCAGAGAGGTCAAATAAAAAGCCTTCCAACTTGGACGAATCCATTAAAGTGGCCCGGACAGGAAATAAGACTTGTTCGCGAACCCAACGCCTTAATTGCAATTTTTCGAAATTAACAAGATGCGAAAGTTCAAAGTAATCGGGGCCTGCTTTTAAAACTTTTACTTTTCCCGAATAAATAGCGTCTTCTGGTCGAGTCCAGCGCATAAGCAATGACTCACCCTCTAAAGAAACGTTACCTTCTTGTTTCCAACCACCAGAATAAGTTACCACCCATTTTTTTTCATCCACACTTTTAATAACGCTATATTCTTTGTTTGCTGCTTTATCTAGCGAAAACGAAACCTGAACACCGGGTTCCAACTGCCTTGTCGATGTTAAGATGCTAAAAGGTTCGTTTATGGTATAGCCTAACTTTTGACGTAAAGTCGATACCGACTCTAAAGTCTCTTCTCGAATTTGATTTATTTTACGGAATTCATAAAAACGGGTTACCGCTTCTTCAAATAAAATAGAAGAATTGAACACCGCGTCTTTATTAGAAAATGAGGATTGTCGTACTATTTTTTCTATCGTGCGCGATTCTTTATCCGTAATTTGGTAATGTGCTTTTTTCATGTCAAAAGCCTCGGTGCCAAACATGTCTTCACTTTCTCGCCTTTTTTGACTTCGAATTATCTCAAAGAACAGCAAAAGAAATAGCGACACCACCACCACTACTGCACCCCATATCAAGACGATAGGCTCGACCATATTAAACCTTAGTCCAAATCCCTTGGATGTAAGAGCCTATTATAGAAGAAGGCATTTCTCGATTTAAAAGAGGAGTGTTTCGAACTGCACCCGCCAGTAGAGTTGGATTTACTACTTGTTTTTTATCTGGCTGCAAAAGGACTAAGTCGGCCACTTCTCCTTTTTGTAATCGACGGGGTTCGGCTCCTGCTATTTTCGCTGGGTTTTCTGAAAACAAATCGATGGCGCGCTTTTCACCTACGCCATTTACCAAAGCGGACCAAATTGCAGGTAACGCCACTTCAAGAGAAATAGCACCTGGAACGGCGTCTTCAAAATTGACTTCTTTTTCTTGACGTAAAATTGGAGTGTGATTACAACTAATCGCCTGGATAGACCCTTTTTTAAGACCATCCCAAAGGGCTTCTTTGTCTTTAGGCGAGCGAATAGGTGGGATTAAATAAAAGTGAGAGTCCAAGTCAAAAAGACAAGTGTCATCAAATAATAAATGATACAAACCAACATCACAAGTTACGTCTAAACCCCGTGCCCTGGCTCGCTCAATAAGACTTAGCGATTCGGCGCAAGTGATTTGTTTTAAATGAATGGGTACTTTCAAAAAAAGTGCCATCTCTAAAATGGAGTGCACTACAATAGTTTCCGCTACTCGAGGAATACCCCTCATGCCAAGTACATCCGCAACGTCACCCTCGTGAACTACACCAGTATGCCTCAAAGAAAAGTCAAGGGGCAAAAAGAAAAAGCGCTTTGAGGTCATGGAACCATATTCCATAGCAAGTCGCAAAAACCGAGTGGTCGCGTTTAGGTGGTCGCCATCACCAAAGCCCGATACGCCATAAGAATTAAGATCAAGCATCTCCGATAATTGTTCGCATTCATTGCGTTTGCTAAATGCGCCTAAGATGGAAAAGGTAAAACCGCTTTTTGAAAATATTTGTTGAATAGCGCTAAGCTTTTGAACGTTATCAATTGGGTTTGCTTTGCTTTCGTATAAGCCTCCATAAAAACCACCGCGACGCATGGCACTAAAGCCATTTTGAAAGGTGTAAATATCATCTCGAAGAGGTTCTTGGAAATCTAGACCTAAGGCGAAAAGGGCTGGCAAAGCGTAGGCGCCTTCCGCTTCTATCTCTATGGCATCTTCTAATGGCTCGTCGACCCAGCGTCCATCGGCTAAGTGCATGGTCGTTTTGGGTTGAAGCGCTCCATCGACAAAAGGGCGCACGTTTTTTATTATCAACTTATTCACTGGCACGGCCTCCCGAAAGAAGAAATAAAACAGCCATCCGAACGGCAAGTCCATTAGTGACTTGTTCTAAAATAACAGATTGCTCACTGTCCGCCATTTCTGAATCAAGCTCGACGCCCCTATTGATGGGTCCTGGATGCATGATTAGAACGGATTGATTGGCCTGCTCTAAGACCTCTCGCGTGACTCCAAAAAAGTTTCGGTATTCTCGCATGCTAGGTAAAAGAGAATCTTCCATGCGCTCTTTTTGCAAGCGCAGGGCGATGACCGCATCGGCCTCTTTAACCGCTTTTCGTACATCTTGCTCCCAACGAACGCCATTAAAAAATTCGGTGTTCCTGGGTGCTAAAGTGCTTGGGGCACAAAGCGTCACCTCTGCTCCCATTGTAGTTAAGCCCCATAAATTAGACCTCGCCACTCGACTGTGGCGGATGTCGCCGATAATGGTCACTCGCTTTCCTTTTAAGGAACCGAGGTGTTGTTCAATTGTGAGCATGTCTAGCAAGCCTTGAGTGGGGTGCTCGTGTGCACCGTCCCCTGCATTCACAATAATAGCTCGACTGTTATCGGCTAAAAACTGAGGAACTCCTGTCCCTTTATGGCGCACTACAACTAGGTCGATTTTCATGGCCTCAATATTGCGCAAGGTATCGAGTAAGGTCTCCCCTTTTTTTACGCTCGAATTTGAAGTGGTAAAGTTGATTGTATCGGCCGAAAGTCTTTTTTCTGCAAGCTCAAAACTGGTTCGTGTTCGTGTGCTATTTTCAAAAAATAAATTCACGACGGTCACTCCTCGTAGTGAGGGTACCTTCTTGACGGGACGTTCCAATACTTGACGGAAATCCATGGCCGTATCTAAAATGGTTCTGATGTCGGACTCAGCTATGCCGCGTAAGCCAAAAAGATGTTTCATATGCAGCGCGCTCATACGGTATCCCCCACTTCGACCAGGTACACAGAGTTTTCACTGTCCATGGGTTCTATAGAAACTCGCACTTCTTGATTTACAGCCGTCTCGGTAGCGAGGCCAACGCAGTCTGGCGCAATTGGCAGTTCTCGATGGCCTCGATCGACCAGCACGCAAAGGCGTATGGCTGCAGGGCGTCCTAAGTCTAAAATGGATTGCATGGCGGCGCGGACGGAGCGCCCGGTGTACAACACGTCGTCTACAAGGATAATTTCTTTATCTTCAACCGAAGTCGGCATCGCTTTAATTCTCATTTCGGTGTTTTGAATGCGTTTGCGATAATGAAAGTCATCTCTATAAAAAGTGGCATCAATGCTCCCTAAGGGGATTTTTTGACCATATTTTTCGGATAGGCGAGCAGCCAGTTTTTCGGCAAGAGGGATTCCTCGAGAAGCCATTCCCATAACGACTAAGTTTTCTGGCGATGGGTGCATTTTCGCTAGTTTAGCAGCCATTTCGTCTAAAGCCCATTCCATGGACTTAGCATCTAGTAGTAATCTGATGCGTTTGTAATTGTCATTCAAAAGGTGCTCCTTTTATTCAGTGCCTTCTGAAGAAGACAATTTAGGTTTTTTAAAAGCATTCTGTACCTCTCCCCACTAAAAATACGGTTTTTTAGCACAAAAAAAGACTCGAAAGCAGTCTTGTTTTTTAGATTTATATATTTGAATAATCATTTAAACTTGGAGATTTTATGTTTAACCAATTAGGCGCAGCTCAAAAAGGCGAAACCATTGCCATTATCAAAACCAATCACGGCGAAATGCGCGCACGTCTTTTTTCTGAAATCGTCGGGGAAGCCGCTGAAAACTTTATAGAACTCGCCAAGCAAGGTAAGTACGATAACACCCCTTTCCATCGGGTTATTAAAGGGTTTATGATTCAAGGCGGCGATTTTACCAATAGAAATGGCACCGGTGGTCATGCCGCTAAAGGCCCTGGCTCAAACATAGGCGACAAGTACGACGCCCGTTTAAGCCACCTTCGAGGCGCCCTTTCGTGGGCTAAAACCTCTATGCCAAACTCCATTGGCAGTCAATTTTTTATTGTTCACCCAGAAGAAGGGACTTCATTTTTAAATCACCCTGAAAATGGTGGCCCTGCAGAAGGTTATTCCGTATTTGGTCAGCTGTTTGATGGTTTTGACGTTCTCGACGCCATCGCTACTCTAAAAACAGACTCTAGCGATCGCCCACACGAAGAAGTGCTAATCGAATCGATTGCCATCGAAACCATGCCTTAATAAGACTAAACTATAAAAAAGGGCGTTTTTTAAAGAAGCGCCCTTTTTTGATGGTTCGCCCTTGACAAAAAACATTTATTTTGCTCCTATTGAGCCTTACATTGGGGTCATAGCTCAGTTGGTAGAGCATCACGCTGGCAGCGTGAGGGTCTGCGGTTCGAATCCGCATGACTCCACTAAAAAAAGGACCTTCGGGTCCTTTTTTTTTAACAAACAGGGGTCGCCATGCTTTTTGTACTTTTTTTGCTAGTCTCTTTTAATTTGACTTTTGCTTCTGACTACACTCCGTTTAATCGCTCTGCCTATTTAACCTCATCATTTGCCGAAAGCAGAGGCAGCCGCTATCATGCGGGCATCGATTTTTCTACTGAAATGGAAGAGGGTTGGCCCATTTTAGCACCAGAAGACGGCGAAGTCCAAGACATTAAAGTGTCTCCTTTTGGTTACGGTAGGGTTCTCTATTTTAAAGGGAAAAGCGGCACCTTGTGGGTATTTGGACACCTAAGCCTTTTTAATGAAGCGATCGAAAATCTCGTCACCCATAGGCAAAACTCCGAGAGAAAAAATGATGTGTCAATCATCCTTCCTAATTTAGAACGAATTAAACAAGGTGACACCCTTGGTTTTTCTGGAAGCACCGGCATAGGTAACCCACATTTACATTTAGAAACGCGCCTAAGTAAAAACAAAATCGTATCTCCTTGTGGGCAAGGCGTGGAGTGCCTCGACACAATCGCTCCCTTTATTCTTGGAGCAGCTGCTTGGCGAAAAACACAAGTGCATTTAACAGACGAGCAAGCACTCCAAGACGGTTGTTTAGAAGTACCAAACGAAGATCAGCCCCTTAAACTCGCCTTTAAAATAGTCGATTACAGTCGTTACCCCTTAGAAAACCCAATGGCCGTGCGTCGAATAGAGTTAAAGACGGGCAATCGCTCACTCTACAAGAGGGTCAAAGACACTTTATCTTACTCCACCATGCTCAGGATTCGAGATGAAATGCTCTGGGCCGAAAGAGCCGACACCGCAGGAGATTGGCACTTAATTGTAAGCAGACTACCCACCGATGGCACTCTACGCTTAGAAGTCGAAGACTATACGGGAAACACCTCTTTTAGAGAGTTCACCTTACAACCAAAGTGCCCTACTTCGACTGGTATTGCCCAATACAAACTTCAGGATTCTGTTTTATACACTTTTTTATCACGAGCATATTTGAACTTGGACCTATGCTCTAAAATGCAATTTGAATTAAAAAACGCTCAAAACAAAACCCTTTCTTACAACTTATGCCAAATTTACCCTAATGCAGAAACTCCCATTGCTGCTTTTTACGAAAAGTACCCCACCGCCTCTAAAATCATAGCCAAGAGGGCTGGAAAAATCGAACGCGAAATTTACTTGTACCCCTTAGACCGAGAGTTAAAATCAACAATAAACGCCTCAGAACCTTGTCTCTTTTCTTCTGAAATTAAAGGCCTTAAAAACCCACATATTGAGCAAGTCATCGCCATTCAGCAAATAAAAAAAGATAGTGTGGCGTCTTTAGAATTTCACCCGAAAGGGCTTCAGTTTTGGAGAGGTTGGCACCTTTGTTTTGACACTGCCTCAACTCCAAATCCAATTTACTGGTTGGGAGAAACATCCAGAGAGTGGTTTGTATTTTCTAAACAAACTAAAGAAAAAGGGAGGCGTTGCGTAGAGACCTATGAGCTTCGCGATATTGCGACTATCAAAGACACGATTGCTCCTGCGCCTGGAGTGGCTTACTTCAAAAACGATAAACTTCGCATTCCCATTGTGGAGCAGTATGCTGGCATTCGAAACGGAAACGCCTTTAAAGTAAGCTCCTCTGAAAAACGATGGATTATAGCGGAATACGACTCCGACCCTAAAGAACTTACTGTTAGAAGAGAATACTTACCCAATACGGGCGATTCTATTTCTGTTTTTATGCAAGATGTTGTTGGCAATACAAAGACTTACTCGATTATCGTTCCTGAATAACGGCCCTTTTTAAAGAGAAGCGTATTGAATCCATCGACGCTTATTTAATGCGAGTCGAATCAGGTAATTTATATCCTTGCGGTGATCGGGAAAATCGCTTGGGTGTAGCGCCAATCTGGGAATCCCGACAGGTGTGTTTAATAAGCTTTTGGCATAAGCAAAGGTGGCGGGAATCGCAATCTTTGGCAGGCCCGCAAAGCTAATCACCCCAGAAAAATACTTTTTATTTTTATTCTGTATCCAAAAACGCCCTTCATAAAGCATGCTTCGATCTAAAACTTGAGAGACTAAAAAAGGATTAGAGTGCCAAGTTGGAGGCACAAAAACTGTTGGTGGTCCTATCTCTAGCGTTTCCCAAAAAGAGAGAGCCTCTTCTAAAAGCGCCGCCGATGAAGCTTCATTTAATCCTGAGAATTCGGCTTCGTTATTTGTCAAGCGAAGCGCTAGCCGCCCTGGATAAGAACGGTTAGAATCAGAGCGAACCCCATGATAACAACCATGCAATAAAAGCTCAAAACCATCTTGTTGCCAAGCAATCAACTGCATTTTAAAAGCAGAAATACGCTCTGCCGTTTCTCCTTTTGTATTTGGAATAACGAGTAGCGCAAAAGGCGTTCCCGCCAAAAACAAGATTTCGTCAATCAGTGAGTCTACGATATCAAAATTATGAATACCGACATCGTGAAAACTTAATAAGCACGCCTGCTTCGCTTTATGCATAATTCAACCAGTCCGTTTTGAGGCATCTTGCTCTGTCATTATTTAAATATACGCTAAAGAGAGTTAATCAGGAATGTTTTTTACTTTTACACCCTCTTTTTTGATCATTGAAAAATTTAAAATAAAAAGATTATTAAATTTGATTCTATGAATTATCACATTGCCACATTAGGCTGCCAAATGAATGAGTACGACTCTGGCTTACTCGCCCGGTTACTCGAAAGCTCTGGTTGCAAAGCGGCAGCGAGTCCAGAATCCGCCGATTTGATTATTTTTAATACGTGCTCCATCAGAGAAAAAGCAGAAGAAACGGCAATGGCTAGGATTTCTCAGTTTAAACCCTTAAAGCATAAGAACCCGAATCTAAAAGTGATTGTTGTTGGTTGTATGGCTAAAAATAAGGGCCGCGAAATCATAAAAAAACTACCCTTCGTAGATTATGTCATTGGTCCTGACAGCTACAAAGAAATTCCAGAAATCATTTTAAAACAAAAAGCACGAGAACGCGTCTTTATTGACTTTGACGAGGACGAAAACTACCAAGGCGAATTTGCTAAATTACAAACACCCTATAGCACGTCAATCACGATCCAGAGAGGCTGTAACAAAAGGTGTAGCTATTGCATAGTTCCATTTGTTCGCGGCATTGAAAAATGTAAGGACGCTATAGATATATTAGCTGAAATTCAAGAGGCCGTCGACAAAGGCGTATCCGAAGTAATGCTTCTTGGGCAAACGGTGAACGCTTATAAAAAGGATGGCGAGACATTTGCGTCTCTATTAGAAAAAGTATCGACAATTAACGGCGTTAAAAGAATTCGCTTTATAAGTCCTCACCCTAAGCATTACAATGACGAGTTATTAGACGTTCTGCTTTCCAACTCTAAAATATGCCACCACGTACACCTGCCTCTACAAAGTGGTAGCGATGCCATGTTAAAAAAGATGAGGCGACAGTATACTGCAGATCAATTTTTGTCAATCGTAGAAGCACTACGCAGCAAAGACCCTTTCTATGCTATCACCACCGATATCATTAGTGGATTTGTTGGAGAGACAGAAGAAGATTTTGAAAAAACACTAGACTTAGTGCGCCACACTCATTTTGACAATGCCTTTATGTATATCTATAGCGCAAGAAAGGGAACTGAATCCTTTAAGGAAATAGAGAGCCTATCGGAAGCCGAAAAACTAAGCCGACACCAAGAGTTAGTTGTAATTCAAAATGAAATTACCAAACAAAAAAATGAAGCCATGTATGGTAGAATAGAAGAGTTGCTCATGGAGCGGCCTTCTACGAAAGATCCCGATGAATGGGTTGGTAAAACGGGGAATTTTAAAAAAGTAGTTTTTAAACCCAATACAATAGTACGTCCTGGTGATTATGTTACCTGTAAAATTAACGATATTCGAGGCTGGACTCTTCGCGGTACAGTGGTAGGAGATTAATAATGTTTTGGATTATGATTTTATTCGCATCGATTTTTTCTTTCGCTCAAAGCCCAACACTTGCTGACGCTCAGAAGGCATACCTAAGCGCTAATTGGGTAGAAGCCGCTCAATTTTTTGACGCCGTTTGTCCTCAATTAGAAGACAAAAAAAAGCCAGAATGCCACCTATGGACTCTTTTGTCTTTGAGCCAAACAGGACGCGTGGAAGATTTTTCTAAAGCAATTAAAAAACTGGATAGCTTAATTCAAGTGACTTCTCCAAGTGATCCAATTTATACCGACTTATATATGACTAAGGCTCAGTTTGAACTATACCTAAATAAGTTTAACTTGTCTGTGGCGAGCCTAAAACACGCTGTCGAAACGAGCAAGGCCTCTCAGTACCCTGTTTTATTAAAAGTTTGTCAAGCAGTTGAAAAAGCTTATCCCAAACCTGAAGTGCAAGAAATATGTAATCAACTAAAAGACCCAAGTTCAACGGCAAAGGTTAGTTCATCATTTGAAATTGCCGCTGTCTCCTCTTCAACTCCTACCTCGAGCTCTAGTTCTATTCTAACCGAATGGACTTTGCAGCTTGGGGCCTTTAGTTTAAAAGAAAACGCTAGTTTACTTGCGGAAAACCTGAAAAAAAGAAACGTGCCCTCTCAGATTAGAGAAAAGAAGATCTCGGAGAAAACGCTTTATTTAGTACAATCTAAGAGGTTTGAATCGGAAGAAGCGGCTCTTGAATATGGAGAAAAGACATTTATTCCTCTTAACATGGAGTTTAGAGCCCTTAAATGGGAATAATTACTTTTTCTTTACATCAAAATCACTCTTATTCCTTCAAAATTTTTAAAACAGTGTTATATTTGATGTTACCCCAAGCCGGGGTGGTGAAATTGGTAGACGCGCTGGACTCAAAATCCAGTAGAGGCAACTCTGTGAGGGTTCAATTCCCTCCCTCGGCACTTAGGATTTACAAATTATGAGGTCAAGATGGCTCATTGGTTGAAAGCAGTTCCGGCAATCTTAATTTTAAGTGCTATCTCCTTTGCGCAATACGATTATGATTATGGAAACGAAGATGAAACAGACAACGCTGTCTCGTCTTCTTCTCAAATGGAAGACTCTTCCGAAGTAGGAGACGATGTCCTTTCTGTTGGTGCTGCAAAGGCTACCGGAGATGAGTGGGACGGGTTTCAAGTAGAAGAAATGGGTTTAACCCAGTGGGAGTTTCAACAAGCGAAAGAAGGTGGACTTTCAAGAGAAAAGTTGATTCAACTCGTTGAACTTGGGATTCGACCTACTGAATACTTACAAAAATCTTGGGAGCGTTTAGGCGTTGATGAGGCGACCTGGATTGAACAGAGAACTCAAGGTTTAGAAGATTCCGACATTGACCGTTCTTACCGCAATAAAAGCGAAACACAAAGCTTAGCCTATTGGTCTTTATTAGTACCTAGTCTTTATCAATGGAAAACAGGTGCCGTCAACAAGGCAGTCTGGATGGACGTCCTTTGGGTGGCTGGTGTAGGTACAGCAGCCTTTTTAGCTGTTACTGCCGAACCTAACGAAAAAACATGGGTTTATGCTTTGATTCCTATCTTAGCTGCCCACGTATGGTCTTTTGCCGATGCGTTCTTTGGTACCCAATGGGAAAACAATCCCGATGCAAACCGCTTTAGTTTTGGCATCTTACCCACTTTTGACAAAGGGGTAGCAGGCGGTCTTGATAAAGGGGTAACCGGACTTTTACAAGTACGGTTTTAACCTTATATTTAAAATGCAAATTGAATTATTAAAGTCTAAAATACACCGAGCGACAGTTACAGACGCGAACTTAAATTACGAAGGCTCTATTACCATAGATAAGGTTTTAATGGAAGCCGCGGGGCTTTTACCTTACGAAAAAGTAGGGGTCTTAGATATTCACAATGGGGCGCGCTTTGACACTTATATTATTGAAGGCGAGCCAAATTCTGGTACTATTTGCTTAAATGGTGCCGCTGCTAGATTAGTACAAACAGGCGATCTTATTATTATTGTGGCTTATGTCTTATTGACTCCAGAAGAAGCCAAAAACTGGGCTCCTGTTGTGGTATCCGTAGACGCAAAAAACAAAATAATCACTTAGGCGCTTTGTTTTTGCCCCTCCTTTAAATTATTTTTCTGTACAAATTCTAATTTTTAACTGTGATTACTCTACGTAACTTTTATAGAATGTTCTTGCTTTTAATAGCATGCCTTTTTGGACTGGCGAGCTGTAAGAAAGAAGCCCCTGTCGTTGTTGAAGAACGCTCTTATACTGGTTCTGTGGAAGTGCTAAACAGTTGTGGAAAAGCGGGTGCTGCTTCACAAATGGCCCTTTTTCTTAGAAATAAAGGATTTGACGTAGTGCAATACCGCAATGACCGGTTACAAAACTATGAAGAAACTATTATTGCCATAAGAAATCCTCAATGGGAAGGAGCCGACGCTCTAGCTCAAACATTAAAAACAAAAAATATTCTCCCATTAAAAAGCAAACGAGCGCATGTAGACGCCACAGTTTACATAGGCAAAAATTTTAACAAAATCATTGAACAGGAAACACCATGAGCGAAAAGAAAACAGTTGTAAAAAAAGTAGCAGCCAAGCCAGCAGCGAAACCTGCGGTAAAAAAAGCAGTAGCCAAGCCAGCAGCGAAACCTGCGGTAAAAAAAGCAGTAGCCAAGCCAGCAGCCAAACCTGCGGTAAAAAAAGCAGTAGCCAAGCCAGCAGCCAAACCTGTGGCAAAAAAAGTAGTAGCCAAGCCAGCAGCGAAACCAGTGGCAAAAAAGAAAGACGATACTGTTTCTCAAGTTTTTTCTATAGCAGCCACAACGCTATTTGAACTACGCGCCGAAAACATTCAATCAATAGACCTTCGCGGTATAAACGACGTTGCCGATTTCTTTCTAGTCGCTACTTGCACCAGCGAAGCCCAGATGCAAGCGATTTTAAACGAATTATCCAAAGAATTTAAAGCTCAAAAAATTAAAATGAAAGGCATCGAGTATAAAAGCGGTGTTCAATGGGCTGTTTTTGATGTTGGTTTCGAGTTAATGGTTCATCTTTTTGAAGAAGCGAAGCGCGAAGAAATTCAGCTCGCTGCTTTATACAGCCATGCCGACATCAAAGAACTTAAAGAAAAAGATTTTGTTAAAAAGACGACTAAGACAAAGGCTAAAATAGAAGATGATCTCATTTGAGCATTCAATTGCTACTGCTGTAGCAAAGACAGACGCTTTTTCGGAAACAGAAGTATTACAACTTCTTAGTATTCCTCAAGAAACAACTCACGGCAATTTTAGTTTACCTTGCTTTGCATTAGCAAAAAAAATGCGCAAGGCGCCTAAGCTTATTGCCGAAGAGCTTGCTACTCAAATTCAATTACCTAAAGAGCTTTCTAAAGTAGAGCCGGTTAATGGCTACCTGAACTTTTTTATCGATCGTTCATTTTTAGCCTCTTCTGTTTTAACAGAAATCCAAGAAGAAGGATTGCTTTATGGGCACGCAAAGCCTAACGGTAAAACGGTAATTATCGATTTTAGTTCGCCAAATATCGGCAAAGAACTCGCTTTCCACCACCTGCGCTCCACGATGATAGGCAATAGCTTGTCTCGCATTTATAAAGCAAGCGGTTATCATGTAGAACGCATCAATCATCTTGGCGATTGGGGCACAGCGTTTGGAAAGTTAATTGTGATGTACCTGCGCGACGGGGGTTCTTTGGAAGAAGAGGCACTTGAAGCGCTAACGGTAAAAGAATTGAACATCCTTTATTCGGCTTTTTCTAAAGCTAGTCTAGAAAATCCTGAGTTAGAAAATGAAGCTCGAGTTGTTTTTACCAAATTAGAAGAAGGTGACTCCCTTTATAGAAAACTTTGGACTGCGTTTAAAAAAGCAACTCTAAAAGAATTGAATCGCATTTATAAGATGATGGATGTTTCTTTTGACCACTACACTGGAGAGTCTTTTTTTGAAGATAGGATTCCAGCAGTTTTAGAGGAATTGCGCGAAAAAGAACTTCTTGTAAAAAGTCAAGAACTCGATGTCGTTATGCTCGATGAATTTGACTTGCCGCCCTGCCTAATACGCAAAAGCGACGGTAGCACGCTGTATGCCACTCGCGATTTAGCGGCGGCTTTATACCGAAAAAAAGAATTCAATTTTACAAAATGCCTTTACGTGGTAGACTTAGGGCAATCACTTCATTTTAAACAGGTTTTTCACGTCTTAAAAAAGATGGGCTACGACTGGCATAAAAACATGCATCATATTCCTTTTGGCGTCATTTTACAACAGACAGAAGAAGGCAAATGGGAAAAGGGAAAAACTCGTTCTGGTAAGTCGAATTTACTGCGCGACGTGATCGAAGCGGCGGGTAATAAAATCCTCGCTTTCATCGACGAAAAAAATCCTGATTTAGAAAATAAAAAAGAAATTGCCACTCAAATAGGAATTAGCGCGCTTACTTTTAATGATCTTAAAAACAGGCGCACTATAGATGTCAAGTTTGATTGGGACTCCGCTTTAAGCTTTGATGGCGCTACTGGACCCTACGTTCAAAATGCTCACGTTAGGCTTTGTAGTATTATGAGAAAAGCAAACTACACTGCAAAAATAAGCGACGCGGATTGGGGTATTTTAACCAATGACGCTGCTTACGAATTGCTAAAAGTGTTGCAGCGCAAGTCGGCCAATATACAGAAGGCTTGTGAAACTGATGAACCAAGCGCTTTAGCGCAATATGCATTAGAAATTGCAGAGGCAGCGCATCGATTTATTCATCAAGATCGAGTTCTCGGTAGCCCAGAAGAAAAGTCAAGATTGTTTTTGGTTCAATCGACGCAAGTCGTACTAGAAAACGTTTTAACGCTTTTAGGCTTATTCCCGATTCGGCAAATGTGATCTGTTAGCTGCGATTTGTTTATACAAAAATACCCCGAAATCAATCCGGGGTGTTTTTTATAGATGAAAACTCATGTATTCTTTTTGAAACTAGAAATAAGATCGGGTACAAGGTCGACCACTTTAGAGAGCATCGAATTGTCGCGAGTGACTGGAACGACGCGTACGTCATCTCCGGAAATGATGAGAAAAGCGACCGGTTCTACAGAAGCACCGCCACCTGAACCAGTGATATCGCCTTTTCCGGAATGACCCCCTATACCAAAGCCTAATGAAACACGGCTCACGGGGATTATCGTGGTGTGCTCGCCTGCTTGTATAGGTTTTCCTATAACGGTTTCCGCTTGGGTAATAAAGCGTAATTTCTCTAGTAGTACGTCTGCAAATTGTTCTATAGCCATGTCTTATAATATAACTATTTTTGGTGAGTATTTTTTAATATTTTGCGGAATACACTCGATTGCTTATTTCGGAAAAGAGCGTTTCTAGCATTTTAGAGTCTAAAGGTCCCCAAACGCATACCACTCGTCCTCCAGTCAATCTAGAAACCATTGCTTGGGTTCCATTTCCGCTATCAAATTTTAATATCGACTCGTTTTTTAAAAGTATTTTTCGATTTTGTGAAACAGAATCGACCCAAGAAAGCCAGTCCTCTTCGCTGACCGACTCCCAACTCCTAGCCACATTCCAATACAAGTTCGCATTTCTATAGCTCTGGACAAACATGGGAAACAGAATGGGCACGCCATGAAATCGATCTATCTGAATTGAAGTTTTTCCGGGTTCTCGATGTTCAAAAGGCAAGCTTAAAAACTCTTGCGGTAAACCACCTCGGTAACCAGGAAACTGCTGCACATATTGTTCTAAAAGGCGTCGATCATGATTATAAAAGCGCTTGTGCTTAAAACTAAAAAGGCGACGACCAGAACGAATGCCTTGCTCCAATAAATCACCTTTTACTACTGGGATTGAACCCTGAAACTTACCGCTATTGGTATAATAAGCGAGAGCAAACGCGTCGCTTTTAAATTCGAGAATCGATACCCATAAAGAATCATCTAAATC